>CAZWKW010000001.1:0-10847 GCA_964634115.1 uncultured Candidatus Saccharibacteria bacterium
CGAAGCAGGGTTTTCTTTTATCTTATTTCCCCTCCCACCTCCACGCGTCTGTCCTAGGTGACACCTAGGACAGACGCGATTTAAATGCCTCTAATAAGCCCTACTCGCAAGGACTCCCCTTGTGAGCAAAGTATCAAGTTAAATACTTCATCAAATCCCACGTGGGACTAAATGAAGTATTGGTTTGTTGATAGTCTCCTTGATTTTTTAGTTGTTTGGAGCATTTAAGTTATTCAGGAAGTGCAACCCCTGTCTTTTTTGCAATTATTTTGAACCAAGAATCGTAGCGCTCTAATTGCGACTTTATAGACACATATTCCATATCCAACTTTTCAATAACAGAAGCGAGATGATCGACTGCAGAACTAAGATTTGAAACTGGGTCTTTCAACTCTGACACATCTGTTTTTAGTGTCTCAACATCTACTTGCATTGGCGCAACAATGTCTATAACTCTGCCTATTTTTTTGTCTAGTTTAGAAAAATCATCCTTAGTCGCCATATTGGCAACTATATGCTCAAACATATCTGAAATTTCTTTTTCTTCTGTATTCTTAACCATTATAAATATTCTAGCATGTAATCAATAGATTACAAATTTGTACCTATCCTCTACAAAATATTCTGTTTCCTCTCCTTCCAAACTTTAAAACGGCAAGTCATTGAGACTTTGCCGTTTTCTTTTTGTTTTTTACCTATCAATGCTCCAGGACTCACCCGGAACATTTGGTTACAGATCGTAACTACCTATAAAGTCGGCTTCTACTATCCATCTATCACTCTTTTTACCAAATCCATCGCAGGTTACCAATGTTAGCTTATTATTGTTTGCCCCTAGCGCAATCTCATCTGTGTTTGCATCCTTTTTATACACTCTACTTACGCGATATACATATTCTTTACCTGAGCCTTGTAGTGCAATTGTCTCTCCCTCGTTTAGCTGCTCTATGTCGTTAAAGGCTCTATACATGCCACGATAAGTGGGGATACGCGCACTATGGCCAAAAATAACGATATTTTTACCATTCTCACCCAATACTCCACTTGTAGGGTAGCGCACCGCACCATTCATTAGCTCTGCATCAAGCACTGCAATGTCTGTAGTAGTTGGATTTACCACATTTAAATCTATGTCTAAACTCTCTATAAGTAATCGCTCTGGAAGAACCTCCACAGCGGCAAGGGGTCTCCTTTTCCCGTCGCTTTGCTCCTCCTCAAGGAAAACCCTTTCCACTGTTTCAGCTTCTGGAGTTGTAGCTACAGCTGGCGCTTTGTTAGTACCAGAATATAAAGAAACAGCACTAGCCAGTAGTGTTACAATTAACCATAATATAAAGAATTTAGCGAGAAAGCTGGGGCTCATTAATTTGCTGGCTAGATTGTCTAACATGGCGCATATTATACAAGGTATTGACATTTTGTCAAGATTATGGAATAATAGCGGCACTTAGTATAGTATATATAAATATTTTTATGACAGAGCAAAAAACAAAGGCGGTGAGTATCTTCGCAATATTGGGCTTTGCCCTACTCTTACTCGTAGCTATATGGAGCACAGTACAGGTGGTAAAGTTTGTACCACGCATGTTTGGTGGCGAATCCTTTAAGCTCCCAAGCATCTCACTAGGTGGTAGCGACAAGCTTAAATTATCTCTTTCTGAGTTAACGGTAGCCTCAGGCGACTCTATAGATATAAGTTGGAAGTTTAACCCAAAGAAAGAAGGAGTAATGTCATTCTCTTATGGCTGCGAGCCCGGCTTTCACTTTCGTCTACCTGCAGACACTGGCTACACAGTACTGCCATGTAATGCACCGTACAATATACCAAGCACAGATAACTCACTTACTGTAATACCAGTATCTGACTCTAACAGATACATGGATGCGGCTCTTGCTATTACGTTTACCGACTCTGATGGCAAAAGTGTGCGCGAGGTGGCAAATATAACTGTTACCAACGAAGGTGTAGCCAATAGTCCAGATACAATGGACAAGGCAGCTAAGGCAACATCTACTGACGCAACCACCCATCAAGCAAGCTCGGGGCAAGCAACCGAGAACAAAGATTTATTTGCATCAACTGCAAACACTACAGCTACAACTCCTGCTGCAACAACACAAACAATAGTTACCAAGCAACCCGTACGCTACGTTACCGTACCAGTAGCCCCTTACTCTAACCCCACAGGCACTGCTGACCTCAAACTACGCATACTCTCTGTGGGTGCTATAGATCCGTACACTGGGGCATTTGTACCTAAGGGCACAGTGCGCACAAATGAGCGTGGTGCGGTACAATTTGACGTTACAAATACCGGAGACAAGGCAAGTGGCAGCTGGACGTACTCTGCTGAGTTACCCACCTATCCTCACTACAGCTACAGAGGTAAAATGCAAAGCTCTCTAATGCCCGGGGCACGTGCCACTATTACAGTAGCATTTGACCAGTTGGCACGTGGGCAAGGTGCTGTAACTGTTAACGTAGACCCATATAATGCAATACCAGAGAAGAACGAAAGCAACAACTCCGACACGCGTTATTTCTCTATTTATTAAAAGGTCTAGATATCTAGTGTTGCCTCAGCTGCATGCGATTGTATAAAGCTCTTGCGTGATGCCACGTCTGTACCCATAAGGGTATCAAATACCATATCTGCCTCGCGAGCATCTTCTATCATAACCTTCTTCATTACCCTTCTTTCTGGGTCCATAGATGTCTCCCAAAGTTCCTCTGGGTTCATCTCTCCAAGACCCTTGTAACGTTGTACAGAGTAACCTTGGTGGTCATCCTCGGTAATATCATGTGCCTTGTCGAAGTCTAACTTCTCTGGCTCTGTATATACATACGTGGCCTCCTTACCTTTTTTAATTTGGTAAAGTGGCGGCTGCATAATGTACAAGTAGCCTCCCTCTATAAGCGGCTTGAAGTAGCGATAAAAGAGCGTAAGCAATAGCGTGCGAATATGTGCGCCATCCACATCGGCATCTGTAGCAATTATTACCTTGTGGTAGCGCAACTTCTCTATATTAAATGTATCGCCTATGGCTGTGCCAAGTGCCACCACCAGTGCTTTAATCTCATTGTTGGCGAGCATTTTATCTAGTCGAGCCCTTTCAACATTCAAAATCTTACCACGTAGTGGAAGTATTGCCTGTGTGCGTCTATCACGACCCTGCTTGCTAGAGCCTCCAGCAGAGTCTCCCTCAACTATAAATATTTCTGCTTCTTCAGGATTACGTACCTGGCAATCAGAGAGCTTACCAGGGAGCGTCATGCCGTCTAGTGCACCCTTGCGCAGCACACTATCCTTTGCTGCCTTTGCTGCCTTGCGTGCCTTCATCGCCAGCACTGCCTTTTGTATCATGCCTTTGGCGTCATCTGGGTGCTCCTCTAAGAACTCACCAAACGCAGAGGCAAAAACACTATCTACAGCACTACGTGCCTCTACACTACCTAGTTTTGCCTTTGTTTGCCCTTCAAACTGGATCTCCTGCATTTTTACCGACACCACTGCTGTAAGCCCCTCAAGTACATCGTCGCCGGTAAAGCCAGTTTCTACCTTCAAATTATTTTTCTTCACATAATTGTTAAGTGTACGGGTAAGAGCAGTCTTAAACCCAGTAACATGCATACCACCCTCTGGATTGTATATGTTGTTGGCAAAGGCGCTAAGGCGCGCAGAGATGTCGTCTACGTACTGTAGTGCAATCTCCACCTGTACATCTTGGTTGCGCTCCTTGTCGTGGATAGTTTGCTCTGTGTAGAAAATATTTTTATGTACTGCCCTTTGGTGGCGATTTTGGAAGGTTATAAGGCTCTTAAGCCCTCCCTCAAAGTAGAATGTCATGGACGGCGCATTAAGTCCGAGCTCTCGCAGGTAGAATACTTCTGAATCTTTTATCTCTCCCTCATACTCGCGTAGGTCGAGCACAGTAATACGCATAGAGCGCACCAAGTATGCCTGCTGACGCAAGTGGCTTGTTATGGTCTTCCAGTTAAACTCAATCTCTGGGAAAATTTCTGGATCTGGCTCAAAGGTTATTATGGTACCTGTCTTCTTAGATGGCCCAAGCTTTTTTACAGCGGCTACTCTCTTGCCACCCCTCTTGTACTCTTGCACGTAGCGCCCACCATCGCGATGCACCTCTGCGCGCGCATGTACAGAGAGAGCATTGACCACAGAGATACCCACACCATGGAGCCCTCCAGAGAATTTGTACCCCTCACCACCGAATTTACCACCCGCGTGGAGAGTTGTCATAATAGTTTCAAGGGCTGAGACCTTTGTCTTGGCGTGCTTGTCTACTGGTATACCGCGGCCGTTATCTACTATACGTACCCTATTGCCGGGCAGTAGTGCCACCTCCACGTCGTTGGCGTAGTCACCCATGGCCTCATCGCGTGAGTTATCAAATACCTCCCAAATAAGGTGGTGAAGGCCATCTGTATCTGTAGTACCAATGTACATACCAGGGCGACGACGTACCGCCTCAAGGCCCTCAAGTACTGTAATATCTTTCGCTCCGTAAGATGGTTTTTTAGTTTTTTTAGGTTCTTTTTTCGCTATCATATTCTCATAAAAAGAGCGCTGATTTGCGCTCAAATCCATGCTTGTATTATACCAAAAATCTGGCTTTTTTGTAGTGTTTTATGCACATGCGAATCTTTAAAAATCTTACAGTACGTAGTAGTATTAATGTATGCAAATTATTAAATCATTAGCTGTGCTTTCGGCAACTCTGGGCGTCTTCTTCTATGCCTCCGCAGCTACCATAGACCCACAGAAGGATAACCCCCTCACTGTAGCCGGGGAGCTTACTGGTGCAAACTGTGATGCTGCCCAGGCATTTGAATATCTCTCTACTGTAAAAGGTGCTAACTCTGTCAATATAAAACCAGTTGCTGGTGTAACCCCTGGCATCAGTGCTAATTTTGCGTGCCGTTTAGCTGAGTATATAAAGGCTGTACGTGCCCTTGGCTGTAACCCACAAATTACTAGTGGTTATAGAAGTTATGCGAAGCAATTGAGCATGTGCGGCCCAAACGGGCGTACTGGCTGCGCTGCCCCAGGGGCATCATGCCACCAATACGGAGCAGCAATAGATATGGTTTATGCAAGCCCAACCATAGCGAAAGCTTGCAAACAGGCATCTGATGACCTAGCTGGAAAATATGGACTCATCTATGGGTATGCAAGTTCTAAAAATAAAAACATACCTGGAGACAATCGTACAAAGGGAGGAAACCACTTCCAATGTATAGAAAATAAAAGTGCAGGCAAAAGTAGTGGATGTAATGTAAATGCATGTGGCCCTGGTACCCCGCCACCGTATGACTCAACGCAGTGGAATCAGAATGTACACACAAGCGACCCTGGGCCAGGATATGTAAAAGAGGTTATTCCCCCACCCACCACTCCAACGCCAGGCGCAGACCCGAATAAAGCTACCGTAGTAGGTAGTCCATATGATGGGCAAACACCT
The DNA here is from genome assembly GCA_964634115.1 of uncultured Candidatus Saccharibacteria bacterium. Taxonomy (GTDB): domain Bacteria; phylum Patescibacteriota; class Minisyncoccia; order Phycocordibacterales; family UBA2100; genus S143-145. Next base: position 5,485 of record CAZWKW010000001.1, read on the forward strand.
GGGAGCGGTAGCCCTGCCACTGGAGACAATGCAGAGGGCGGTGAGGGATTCGGCCCTGGAGGAGTAAATTGGGATGATGGCGAAGGCCATGACACTTTATTTGGCGAGGGTGCTGAGAATGAGCTCGCTGTAGATGGTGAGGATTACGACTCAGGCTCTGATTCTTCGTACTCTAACGAGCAAGAACAATACGGACAAGACAGTAATGGAACAAATAACTCAACTGGTAACTTTAATACTAACTCTGATACACAATCTGCAGAGGCAGCCCAAAGAGAAAACACTAAAAGAAGCTTGCTGTATAACCTATTTAACACCCCACTTAACACGCGTACTGCGAGCTTGTACAAGCAAGCTCTATTTGGCAATGCGCAAGAGAGCTCCAAGGCAATTGCAGAACTTAACTCTTACACCGCCAATGAGAGCACGCAAAGTGAGCAACTTGTAAATAAGTACATAGATGGTACGGAGCAAAGTATAGAGTACACAACAGATGATGTGGCAAACCAGTACGGCGTAAATTACACGCCATGGTACTTAAAGTATTCTACAAGGCGAGACGGTAGCGCCGCCAGCAACTCCAACATTCTTGCCAACTTCTTCTATGGAGATTTACCTCCACAAGATAGAGTATCTCCTTGGCAAATTATACTGCGAATGTTCAAGCCCAGATAAGAGTCGTATATCTAATTATCGCACCTCCCAACCTTCTTTAGTGTTTATATCTGCTTCTATCTTTTGCATTATCTCTCCCACCTCTTTGTCGGTAAGTGTCTTCTCATAGGATTGGAACACGAGATGGAATGCGTATGAGGTTTTATTGTCTTTAGAGAACTCATCAAAGATGTCAGAGCGCACAAGCAAATCTTCTCCGTGTTTTTCTATAATCTCTAGAATGTCGTCCGATGACGTTCTAGCTGGTACCCACACTGCTATATCACGCAACACAAATGGGTACTGACTTGAGGCAACATAAGATACATCAGAGCCAACCACTTCCCCTTCAGGATAGCTATCAAGTGTTGGCAAATCTTTAACTACTTTGTCTAAACTAAACTCTAGGGTCTCACCAGATATCTCTGGCAGAGATACTCCTAGAGCATCTTCCAGGGCGTCCTTGGCATTTGTTAGTACCGTGATGGTTCTCTCTTCACGCTTTTTTATACCAGCTACACGCACCCCAAGGCAAACGTGTGTTTCTTCTGTATCTTTTTTAAATATATTACCAATTTCAAAAATTTGCACTGCCTCATACAGCCCGAGTAGTGGCATCTGGCGTTCGTTCTTGTCTAGCGACTCGCTTATTCCATTTGCTAAGTTACTACGCAAGTGATCTTTGTCAGAAGCAAGCGAGTTAAGTAACTTAATCTCTCCGCTGTCTCGCAGAGAGTATAGGTACACCTCTGTAAAGCTCAGCTTATTAAGAGTGTTGCGTACTAACTCAGCGTAAGCAAACTTCTTATGCACTGCAGGCTCCTTCTTTGGTACTCCGAGCTGCTTACTCTCTATCTTTGAGTACCCGTATATACGACCTATTTCTTCTATCACATCTTCTGGGATTTTTATATCTCTCCTCTCAAAGGGTGCCACCACAGTAAATTCTTCTCCACTCATAGAGTAAATAAATTGTAAACGCTTCAAAATATTTTCAATCTCTTTAGTGTCTATATCAGCACCAAGCAATTTAGATACTTGACTCGTGCTTACTGCTACATCTTTATTCTGCCCTCCCAATCTGCCTGCATTTGTAAACCCTACTACCTCGCCACCAGCAATGTTTACTATTAACTCAGCTACTGCTTGCACTCCGTACTCTACAAGCTTATCTGGTACATCGTTCTCATAGCGCGCTGATGCATCTGTACGTATCTTAAGCGCCTGAGAAGTTTTACGAGTTTGCACTGGGTCAAATTTGGCGGATTCTATAATAACGTCGGTAGTCTCCTGCGTAACTTCTGCGGGTGTACCACCCTTTACTCCAGCTATTGCGATTGCCCTATCATTGTTAGCGTCTATTATCACAGACATGGAAGGCGCCAATTCTACCTCATCTCCACCCAGAAGTGTCAATTTCTCACCAACATGAGCAAGCCGTACACCAATATGTGGGGCCTCTCCCGAGAACTTAGCAGCGTCGAATATGTGAGTAGGCTGCCCCAAGCCGAATAAAACGTAATTGGTCGCGTCTACCACATTATTAATAGACTTTTGTCCTATAGCTTTAAGTCTACTCTTCAACCATTGTGGAGATTCTTGCACAGAGACTCCTGTGATGCGTGCGGCCACGTAGTACGAGCAAGATGCGTCAGTACCCAATGATATAGAAACAGAGTCGGTTGTGGGCTTTAATTCCACACTCCCACGCAACGGATCGTTACTCATCTTAACTTCAAATAGTGTAGAAATCTCTCTTGCAATCCCTCTGTGCGATAAAGAGTCAGCAGAGCGATTTGGTAATACATCAACATCTATTACCAAGTCATCCATCACCTTCTCTACACCCTCTATTTCGTACGCATGGAACATTAGCTTCTGCTCTAGCTCCTCGGCACTTGGCAGACCTTCTTTAAAAAATGTTTGCAACCATTTATAACTAACCTTCATACTTAATCTTTAACAATAAACTGATTTATAAAGCGTAAATCTCCAGAGTGAAATATTCGTACATCATCAACTCCCCACTTAAGCATTGCCAAACGCTCTATACCACCGCCGAAGGCCCAGCCCTGATACTTCTTAGTGTCTATTCCACCGACCTCAAGCACATTCGGGTGTAGCATGCCTGCACCAAGCATCTCTATCCATTTACCTTTTAGTCGCTCTGGTACATTCTCGCCAATCAACTTCATGTCTACTTCAACACCGGGCTCTACAAATGGGAAGAAGCCTGGACGAAAACGAATCTCTACAGCTCCACCCAAGAATTTGGTAAAGAAGGTCTCAAGAGTACCCTTTAGGTGCGCAAGAGTAACGTCCTCTCCAAGTGCAAACGCATCAACCTGGAAGAATTGTGCCTCATGTGTCATATCAGTGGCTTCATTACGAAATGCTTTACCACATGAGAGATAGCGCATGGCACCGTCATTCTCTTCCAGCTTATGTGCTGTTACGGCTGTATCGTGTGTGCGCAGTACATGCGACTCATCTACCCAAAATGTATCTTGCATATCACGAGCAGGGTGATCCTTAGCTACATTAAGTGCATCGAAATTGTAGTACTCTGTCTCTAGCTCTGGACCAGATGCAACCTCAAAACCCATCTTAGAAAAGATTGTTATAATCTCGCGTATTGCACTCGTCATTGGGTGTATTACCTGTTTTCTCTCTTCTTGCATTGCAAAAGAGTATAACGTATTTCTCTTCTCTCGCCAACGCGAGTGTCCTAGAACTCCCTTAGGACACTCGCGTTTAAGCCGTAGATTTGTTACAATCGCGATTATGGAACTGGCAAGCATTGTTATTTATATAGCACTTTTTTTATCCCTCTACTTTGAGGTATTTTTACTTATCACATTTTTTGAGAAAAAAGAGCAAAAAGAGAGTGGCGCCAAAAATTTACAAGCATACATGCCGAGTGTCGCTGTAATAGTACCGTGCTGGAATGAGGAGAATACAATATCAAATACACTTAAATCACTCTTGGCACTTGATTACCCTACAAACAAGCTCGAGATTATAGTAGTAGACGATGGCTCTACAGACTCTACATTTGACGTAGCTAGTAAATTTGCGGATGCAGAAAATCTAAAAATCTTTAAAAAAGAAAATGGTGGCAAACATAGCGCAATGAACTACGCCCTAGCACGCACAGAGGCCACAATTGTAGGCTGCTTAGATGCAGACTCATTCGTAGAGCCAGATGCACTAAGAAGGCTCATGCAACATTTTAGAGACCCTGCAGTAGCCTCTGTAACCCCTAGTATAAAGGTTCACAACGCACGTGGGTTGATACAGGTGATACAAAAGGCAGAGTATGGTATTTCTATCTTCCTTCGTAAGGTGTTCGTTGCCTTAGATGCTCTCTTTATTACACCTGGTCCTTTCTCTTTCTTCCGCCGTAGTGCCATAGATGAGGTTGGGCACTGGAGGAATGCTCACATGACAGAAGACCTTGAGATGGGCTTGCGCTTACAGCAGGCACACTTGCGTATAGAAAACGAGCCTAGTGCAATAGTGTACACGACTGCCCCAAACACACTCTACAAACTCTACAAGCAACGCGTACGCTGGACGTACGGATTCTTGCGTAATGCTTACGAGTATCGCCACATGTTTTTTAATAAAGAGTACGGCAACTTGGGGTTAATGGTTCTACCTATGGCTGCCATTTCCATATTCGTAGCTTTATACATAACAGCCTACGCTCTGCTACATGTTGCCACCTTCGCTATAGAGCAGATAATTAGATTATCTGTTGTTGGCTTCTCCTTGGATATGCCTGGTTTTGAGCTCTTTTACATTAATACTGCTGCACTTACTCTTGTTGCGATTATAATTGCTATCGGTACATTTGCTGCAATGGCGCTTGGTAAAAACTTGGCACGTGACAAGGCATTCTCTACAGATGCGATTCTATATCTTGCACTTTATGGATTTATGGCCCCACTATGGCTTACCAGTGCAACAATAAAGGTGGCAAGTGGCATGGGCATTAACTGGCGCTAATATGACAAATAGAAATCTAAACTTAAGAAAGTACGTGACGGCCTTTGTGATAACCGCGGCTATCTTTGCCACTGCAATGTTTATAAACAATTTCTTTAATGAAAAGCGTGCAGAGCAAATTCGTGACATAAAAGATGGTATATCTATAGACATCTTATCCCTTGAGACACAGTTTGAGCTACTTGCCGAGCGCTCCTGTAAAGATATTGCAGAAAATACAATACTCTCAGACGAGCTCGCCTCGCTCGCTCGCAAGCTCTCATATATGGAGAAATCTCTGGGCACAGATAATGCAGAAGTATTGCAGCTTAAGCGTTTCTACTCCTTACTAGAGATAAAAGACTTACTACTTATGAAGCGCGTTGCGCAGAAGTGTGAGCTTGAGCCTGTCTTTCTCCTCTACTTCTACTCTAACGAGAATGATTGTAAGGATTGCCGCCGCCAAGGGTATGTACTTACAGAGCTTGCTCGCAAGTATCCAAAGCTCCGCATATACTCTTTTGAATACAACTTGGACTTAGCCGTTGTGAAGACACTCATCAGCCTGCGTGAGGTTAAAAACCAACTACCAGCCATAGTGGTAGAAGACGACGTATATAATGGTTACAAAAGTGTAGAGGAAATAGAGGAAATAATCCCACAGCTCGCGGAGCTTAAGGCAGATGAGGAGACTGCTACCAGTACGACCACTTCTACTA
>CAZWKW010000001.1:10947-14145 GCA_964634115.1 uncultured Candidatus Saccharibacteria bacterium
GAGCCAGAGAGCGGATTTGAACCGCTGACCTACCGCTTACAAGGCGGTTGCTCTACCAACTGAGCTACTCTGGCAAATATTCACAAATAATGAACTACAGACTAGTTTCTCTTTTTATTTCCTCTCTGTCAACCCCGTTAGAGATACCATCTCTAACGGGGTCAAGACTATCTTTATGCTCTCTTACTTCCTTTAAAAAGTTGGATGCCTTCCTCTTCTTGTTTACAACATGCGCACTTGCACTACGAGATACACGCATCGCCAAGTACTCTGCCTTAGTATCTGCGAACTTAGCAACACGAGAGAAGAATAGTATAAACTCATGGGCAAACATGTGCACACTACGCCTTAAAGAGACTCTCCGTGGTACAGAAGCTATAAATGCACGGGCCCTTTCTTGACACCTCTCTAGCTCGTTATCTATAGTAGAGCGTACACCAGCGCATAAAATTTTCTCTCGCTTACTCTCCCACAACTTAAGCCCGAAGAGTGCAGTAAGAGCGAAAAAAGAAAACCAAAATATTACTAAAAAAGGCATATACGAATATTATACCGCAAAGCGCTTAAACTCTGCAATTTCTATTCTCTCACCAAATTTTTGTGTAGCTTCATCAATTAAAGTACTGACAGTTTTATCTGCATCTTTTACAAATGGTTGGTCTAGCAACACCTTCTCTTTTAAGTATGATTTCATTTTACCTTCTACTATCTTTTCTCTCATATCTTCTGGCTTATCGGCTGCCTCATCCTCAAATACGCTACGTGCTGCAGCTGTATCTTCTTCTTTTACATCGCTTGCTGTTAAGAACTCTGGTGCCATAGCAACTACGTGCATAGCTATGTCGTATGCAAGCTTTATAAATTCCTCATTCTTTGCAACAAAGTCGGTCTCACATGCCAGTACAATTGTAGCACTTACGGAGTTATTGGCATGTACATATGCTTGCACCACTCCAGACCCTAAGTCTCTACCAGACTTCTTCTCTGCTACTTGTGCACTTATCTTACGCAGTACAACCTTGGCCTTCTCTATATCATCACTACTCTCTTCTAGCGCCTTCTTACACTGCATAATCGATACTCCAGTCTCATCTCGTAATTTTTTTACATCATTTATATTTGTCATATTTTGTTTAAGTTATTTTGCTTTTTTAACTTCCTCTTTTTCTTCTTTTTTGTCTTCTGTCTTTGCAGGACTCTTCTTTCCCTCTTCGTATGCATCTGTAACTGCATTTACAAAGTAGTCTATAGACTTCAGCGCAGAGTCGTTGCCTGGTATAGAGTAAGTTATCTCATCAAAATTACAATCTGTGTTTGCCAAGGCCATTGTAGAGATACCAAGGTGGCGCGCCTCACGCATTGCAGTGTGCTCGGCTAGAGGATCTACAGCAAATAGTAGTGCAGGCAATGCTCGCATATCTACTATACCGCCAAACATGTTATTTAATTTGTCCATCTCACGATCTAGAAGTAGTCTCTCTTTCTTTGTGTATTTGTCTAGATTACCCTTTTCCTTATCTTCTAGCAGCTGCTCCAACCTGTCTACCCTCCTTCTTATTTCTTTAAAATTTGTAAGGGTGCCTCCTATCCAGCGCCCAGTAACATATGGCAAACCAGCTCTCTCTGCTGCTGCCTTTATAACTCCCTTTGCCTCATTCTTGCTACCTACAAAGAGGATTTGTTTACCTTTTTGTCCTGCTTCGTAAGCCGCGTCTTTAGCATCTTCTAATTTTTCTACTGTTTTTTCAAGATCAAAGATGTCGTTACCGGCCTTCGCTCCGTACAAAAACTTTGCTACAGATGGGTGTCTGCGCGTCTTTTTGAAACCAAAGTGTGCCCCAGCCTCAAAGAGGTCTTCTATTTGTTTATTACTTTGCATAAGTGTAATACGTTATTTGCTAATATTCCGCAAGCGACATACGGGCGCTTACATTGCCGTAGATACTACCACTGTTTTATCCTTCTGCCAAGGCTTCTATTATCCCATCTATGTTGCCTAGCATTATCTTTTCTATGCCGGACCAGCTCTTCTTAAGTCTATGGTCTGTTACCCTATCTTGAGGGAAGTTGTACGTACGAATCTTCTCACTCCTGTCTCCTGTACCTACCTGAGCAGCGCGCACGCCAGAGCGCTTGGCTGCTTCCTCTTCATCTTTTATTTGTTGCAAGCGAGACTCTAGTATACTCAGCGCCTTGTCGCGGTTCTTCTGTTGTGTGCGCTCTGCGGTACAGCGCACACTAAGGCCAGTAGGCTTGTGTGTAAGACGTACGGCGGTCTCTACTTTATTTACGTTTTGCCCGCCAGCACCACCACTACGACTAAATTCAATCTCTAGGTCAGCAGGACCTACCTTAATTGTAGTGCGCTTATACACGGGCAGTATTGCCACACTTGCGGTACTCGTATGTATCCTGCCTTGCTTCTCTGTTACTGGTACGCGTTGTACCCTATGCACCCCAGTCTCAAATTGCAATTGCCTGTAGCAGTCTTGTCCCTTTATTTCTAGAGCCACTTCTTTATAACCACCCATCTCGTTACGAGACTCACTTAGAGTGCGTACTTGCCAGCCGCGTACCTCTGCGTAGCGTGAGTACATCTGTGCTAATTGTGTGGCAAAGAGCGCGGCCTCGTCTCCCCCTGCACCCGCCCGTACCTCTAGTACCAGCTCATTAGGGAATTTTAATTCCTCTTCTTCTGACTTAATTATACGCTCTATTTGTGCTTGTATCTGGCTTTTACTATCTGTAATGCGTGCCATATCCTCTGCTGCAAGCTCCTTTAGCTCTGGATCCTCTAAGCTCATGCGTCTTGCATCTTCTAGCTCTCCATCAAGCTTCTTATACTCTACTACCAGATAACCCACTTGCTGGTCGTCTTTATAGTCGTCTATATTAAATTGTTTTTCTTCTGTCATAAATCAATAATAACACACGGCGCATAAATGCGCCGTGTGTATGTAATAGTAAGTGTATTTAGCTCTTGGCTTTAGCCATTCTAGACTTGAACTTCTCAACTCTACCTGCGGTGTCTATTGTACGTTTCTCTCCTGTGTATACTGGGTGTGAAGCACTGGAGATCTCTACAGTATAGGTAGGATACTCCTTGCCATCCTCCCATTTACTGGTCTCATCAGTCACTACAGTAGACCACAGCAAAAACCTTTCGCCTGAGGCGTTATCAACAAAAATAACCTCTCT
>CAZWKW010000001.1:14245-16335 GCA_964634115.1 uncultured Candidatus Saccharibacteria bacterium
TGGTATTATACACAGCGTGGCAAATAAAGCAAAAATTTTAAACATCTTTTTCATATTTGTGCTTGCGCTGTCGGCTACTAGCGCAAGTGCCGCGGAGTGTGAGGAGATAGGTAATTTAGGAGATTACACAGACTCTCAGCTTGAGGCAATCTTTAACGCATGCTCATACGAAATAGAATCACAGAAGCAAGAACTTGGCAAAAAGAAAGCAGAAACTGCCTCTATATCACGTGATGTGTCTATACTGCAATCTCAAATTAATAAATCAAATGCTCAGATAAAAGCTCGTTCTGTAGAAATCTACAGAATGAAAAATACAATTAAGAAGCAGAGCAAGAGAATAGAAATACTCGAGGAGAATATAAGTGCTTCAAAAGAGTCTATAAAAAATTTACTCCGTACTAAAAATCAATTAGATGACTATTCATATTTAGAAGTCTTTTTCTCTCACAAAACAATCTCTGGCTTTTTTGAAGATATGAATAATGTCAAAATTTTGGAGTTAAAAATCACTAATAATTTCAGAGAATTCTCAGACCTTAAGTCTGATATAGAAGGTAAACAAGATGAGCTTCAGGAGCAAAGTGCTCGTGAGCGAGAACTAATTGCCAAAAAGAAACAAGAAATTATAATGGTAAATAGTAAGAAGTTAGAACGTGGCATATTACTTGCCGAGTCCAAAAAGGAAGAGGCAGAATACGAGAGCTTAATAGCACAAAAGGAGGCAATAAAGGCCAAGATACGTGGGCGAATCTTCCAGGTGGCCTCGGGAGAAAAAATATCATTTGGTGATGCACTCACACTTGTGCAACCGTTTGAGAGTGCTCTTGGTATAGACTCTGCATTTCTACTGGCTATACTCTTCCAAGAATCCGGTTATAAAGGTAAGATTGGTGGCAATATTGGACAATGTACATATAATCAATCAAATAAAAATGGTAACAGTAAAAATGGTTACCAGGTAATGTCTAAGTCTCAGCAAAGTGCCTTTGAGCAAATAATAAAAGGCATAGGAGGTGATGCTGCTTCTACTCCTGTCTCTTGCCCAATACCAAGCGATGGCTCGTACGGTGGGGCTATGGGTCCTGCACAGTTTATGCCCAAGACTTGGCTAAGTATACGTAGTGCAGCTGCAAAAATTCTTGGCAAAGCGGCAAGCTCTCTGTCTCCTTTTATAAACCAAGATGCCTTTATTGCATCTGGTACGTATTTGCGCGACCTGTACAATTCTAATGGCTGCACTAACTATGCAAACAAGTATGCCCACATCTCACCTAAGAAGACGCTGCGTGAGCGCTGTGCAGCGTCTAAGTACTATGCAGGTGGTAATTGGTGGAAATTCCGCATGAAATATGGTGAACCTGTAGTTCAACGTGCCAACAGATTCCGTGCAGATATTGCTACACTAAATCAATAGACCTTCGCCTTGGCTACTCTTTTACTTCAGATTCTCCTTCGGTAGATTCTTCATCACCTCCTTCTTTCTTTCCTTTCTCTTCTACCTCCACATCATCAATGCTGCGCTCTTCCTCTACCTCCTCAGGTTCTTCTACTACTTCGCTCATAGATGCCACTGCCTCTCCAGCATCAAGTGCGATCTCCGCACTCTCTGGGAATTCTAAATCTCCAATAGTTATAGTACTAGATATATCCTTAAGTTTCGTTAAATCAACCTCAATAGAGGCTGGAATTTTACTAGGAAGTATCTCCATCTCTACCTCATGCAATATCTTAACGACAACACCGTTTTGCTTCTCTGCTCCAGCCTCACCAACGTACTCAAGTGGCACAGTAACAGTAAGCTTCTTACCACGCTCAATAACATAAAAGTCTGCATGTAGTACCTCTCCAGACACAGGATGAAATGCGACGTCTTGTATAAGTGCCTCCTTGTCGTCTCCTACTCCCTTAAGCAACACAATCGCAGAGCCTCCAGCCTCACCCCACACTCCTGAGAATTCTTTAGCGCCAATAGACACCGCAGCCGCATCCTCTTGTGGTCCATAAAGCACAGCAGGTACAGAACTCTCACCACGCAACTGCGCTAAGCTTGTTTTAGTATTTCGTTCTTTAATCTGTAATTCCAACAT
>CAZWKW010000001.1:16435-23440 GCA_964634115.1 uncultured Candidatus Saccharibacteria bacterium
TTTATTCTTTCTCAACTCCCTATCAAAAATTTTAAGATCGCTCATGCCATCTATTTTCATCCAATTAGTTGCTTCTACTATTTTTACGGGGTAATCCCTAGACATTTTAACCACAGTTTGTGGCAATCCGTACTCTTTACCACCCTTAATTGCCACCATATCATAATTAAAATACTCTGGTGTAAGTACAAAAAAGTTGGTATTAGCTAAAATACCAACTCCTCTATCATCATGTGTACCCTCTAATATATCTATCATATTTCCGTTATTATCACACACTACTTTACCTGCGGTAGACTTGCCGTGCACCTTTTTAACCAAGATAGCACGTTCGTGTTTGAGACATTCTTTGAAGTCTTTTTTAGAGTATACATCATCACTCATCATAACCACAAACCTGCCTTTAATGTACTGCCTACACAAATCCAGAGCATGTGCTGTGCCTAGATATTTCTTTTGTACTACGTACCTCACCTTCCTATCATTGAACTCATTGCCAAAGTGGTTCATCACCTGCTCTTTAAGGTAACCCACTACGAAGATAAGTTCATTTACTTCTTTAGGTAGCTTATCAAGATTATGCTCTACCAGATTTTTACCTCCCACGCGCACAAGAGGCTTAGGTACATGGTAAGTAATGGGGCGCATACGTGTGCCCTCTCCAGCTGCTAAGATAATTGCTTGCATACAATAATTTTGTTTATTGCTATATCATGTGGTTCAGTTGGTAAATTGTCAACCACTGCGCACTCCGGCACCACGCACATACTCGCGAATGTCCGAGGTGACACCTCGGACATTCGCGAGAGAAAGCTGTCGTAGCAACCCCAACCTCTACCAAGCCTATTACCCGCCGTGTCTACGGCTATCGCAGGTACAAAAATTATGTCTGGAGCATCGTGCTCAAAGTGCATTTTTTTACCATCCATTATCGGGTAGTAATATTCTTTCTTAGGAAATCTTTTCACCAACTCTTCAACAAAAGGGATCTCGTGACCAAACGGCTTATAAGCAAAGACTATTTTTGCATTTTTAAAAACCTCTTCTTTGCTAATCAGCTCAACTGCTATTTTAGCGAGCACATTCAAATCGAGCTTGTTACACTGTACTAGTACAGTGTTTCTGATGTTCTGTTTTTGTTGTTTTACACTTTCCATTTAAATAATTTAAGAAATGCACAGAAAGAGTCTCCAAATGGCAAGTCTGTAAGTTCTGTACTTTTATCTTTGTCTGTAAACTCGACTCCATCCACACCTCGCATAAGTACGAGTGGTGTTTGCTCATCTCCTTCTCCCAAGTACATTCCTGCCGCCCCCGCGAGTGAGTCAACTATATTTGTTTTACTCATTTCTAAATCTCTACCAAAGATATCTTGTTTACCATCATAGCTACGGAGTGGTGCTAACCCCGCATGTCCAATAGAAATACCCACTGAGCCACTGCGCAGCGGCAAAAATGCACTATCCACAACCACTACGCCAACAACTGGGAGGTTGAACCTCACTATCAAGTATTTGCGAACTTTGTGAGCAAACTTATTTGGCTCACTAGGCAAGAGTATATAGTGCTCGTCTGCATTACTCTCGTCTACACCTGCAAATGGGTTGACCATGTTATGTTTTATACCTTGTATGATTCCTCCTTGGCAATCACTCTCTAGCACAGCATCTGCCTCTTGACGTATTAGTTCATTTTTGTCTTTTACTTCGCCAATTGGCACACATCTACCCTGATGAATGGACACAATCTTAGATGTAATAAACAATATATCACCATCATTAAGCTCGGGCAGAGACTCATCCAGTACGGCAAAAAGGTCGTCCTTGGGCGGTAATAATTTACGTGTTTTAATTGGTAGGATTTGCATTCTTATTTAATTGTTTAGGTTGTTTATATCTCTGCCAAGCTAAATATAACCACATTAAACCTGAGAAAAAGGCGACTACCGCCACAGCATTAGATGAATAAGAACCTCCAACTGCAAGTACAATAAGGGCGAAGCCTGTAAGTATTGCTGTCGTTATTGGCGGCTTCTGTTTATCTATAATCATCAAAAGTATTGTTCCGATAAAAAATAACTGGACTATAACTCCAGTCCAGTCTTCTAAAACAAATTGTATTATTGTTTCCATAATCTCAACAATACTAGAGATTACTTACAATATCAAAAATAGTTTTATCTTCACTAGCTTGTATAACATATGCATTTTCTGCTGTGAGACCAATCAACGCTGTTTTCTCTAGAATAACATTACGTAGATATTCGTTACCATATCCAATACCTCCAGAAAATGTTACAGCCTCAGCACCCTGCAGTGTGCCATGATAGGCATATATCTGCTTAACTATTTGATATACAAAAATGTCAACTGCAAGCTTATATGGCTCTTCTCCTGCCGAGGCACGTGTAATAATGTCTAGAGTATCTTTAGAGCCTGTAAGACCATAAAATCCAGACTGTTCATTAAGCATTTTAGATACATCGTCTGGGGATAAAAACTTCTTCTTACCTATAATCCGCGCCATGTCTGGACCGATACTACCACTGCGCGATATCATCATAATACCCTCCAGCGGAGTAAACCCCATTGTGGTGTCTACAGATCTCCCCTCCTCCACTGCGGTAATTGATGAGCCCCCACCAAGATGTACCATTATTACTTTGCGTGGTATAGGAGAGCCTCGCATGGCAGAGTGTGCTGGTAGCTGGTCAAGTACGCTCTTAAGCGCAATGCCGTGAAAGCCGTACCTACGCAATCCTAGCTCCTGCGTAAGTGCAGTAGGCAGAGGATAAGTATATGCATATGGAGGAAGTGTGCTATGGAATTCTGTATCAAATACAGCAATAATTGGTACACTAACTAATACCTTACTTAAGGCAGATATTACATCCAGTGCAATAGAGTTGTGAAGTGGCGCATAATCACGTGCTCCTTTAATCTCTGCAAGCACATCAGCGTCTATCTCTCGCGACCTCGTAATATTACCTCCGTGCACTATGCGTATCCCAACTTTCTCCACTCCCTCTAAGCTCGTGAGCCACTCTTCCTCTGCGGCTTGCACACCCTCTACCTCCTTACGAGAGAACTCTTGTATTTCCAAAACTCCTCCTCCACCCTCCTCAAAGAGCGAGTACTTAACTGCTGTAGAACCTGGATTTACTGTTAATATGTTCATAATTCAAAGTTTGTTATCTCTTTCGGGTCTACTTTGTGTTTTATAATATACTCTTTCTCCCATTTTAGCTTTTTATTCATGTCTTCTATAATTTCTGTAGTACGCTCTGGCGTCATAACGCCAGCTCTCTTGGCACTATCTGCGAGGTCTTTAACCAAGTGAAAGCGAGAGAGACCATTACGAGCCTTCATGTCAAATGGGCTTGTTGTAGAGCCATGCTCCTCATAACCATTTATAATTACTCTGTCTGCATCTACTATGCCAAATAGAAGCTTCTTAATGGTTGCAGTGTAACCATGATAGTTAAATACTATTGGTTGCTCAGGAGTTAGTAGATCATCAAAGGCCGCCTTAGCACTCTTATTCTCGGTACTTTCTGCTAGTAAGTCCAGCTTAAAAAAGTTAACAAAGCGCACCTTAACCTCAGGTGCAAGTGTGCGAAAAATCTTAAGACCAATCACTGCCTCTTCTGTAACATAGTCGCCTGCTGTTGCTATTACCACATCTGGATCCTTGTCTGAGAGGAAGTCCCACTCCATTACACTCTCTAGTACTTGCCGACGTGCCTCCTCTGGAGTAAGCCAAGTACGTAACATCTTCTTGCCGCAGGCTATCACGTTTAGAGTGTCTCGTGAGCGCAAGCAGCCCTCCATTGCCAATACCATTACATTTTTGTCTGCTGGAAAGTAGACGTTCACAATATCATAATCATGGTCTAGCATGCTGGCTATAAACGACGGATTCTGATGTGAGAAGCCGTTATGATCTTGCCTCTCTAAGAGCGAAGAGAGGATCACGTTAAGTGCCGGTACAGGCTTGCGAAAGTGTACATTGCGAGCAATCTTTACAAACTTTATGTATTGGTCGGCCATACTAGCTACAATCTGTGCAAATGCCTCATACGTGGCAAAGAAACCGTAACGCCCAGTGAGTGTATAGCCAGCCAACATACCAAAGAGCGTGTGCTCCGAGAGAATCTCTACAACCCTCCCCTCTCGCTCTAAGTCTTTGTCCCAATCCTCACGTGGCCATTGCCACACTCGTGCAGTTACCCCAAACACAGCCTCCAAGTGGTTAGAGTAAGTTTCGTCTGGACTAAAGAGCCGTACCACTGGATTCTGCTTATTCTCCTCAAATACCTTCGCTAAGTATCTGCCAGCTACTCTCATAGCATCGTCCGACTCATCTCCTCTTCTTCCAGCAGTTTCTAAAAATTCTGCTGTGTCTGGGCACGCTAACGCTTGTGCACCCTGATGTGCCACACGTGCCTGGCCCAGAGCTCGCTTGCCCTTAGGTAATATATTTGATAACTCTTCGTCAAGTATCAGCTTGCCACCCTCTCCAAAGGAGATAAGCTCGCGTACTTTGTATTGCTCTAGCCACTCCTCTAGTTGTGCAAGATGTACCTTATTCTTAGCAACATCAGCAAATACTATCTGATGCGAGAGATGGTTACCCTCCATCTTTTCTCCATCTACAGACTTTGGACAGCCCATACCTTTAGGAGTACGCAGTATTATTACTGGCCACTTGGGAGCCTCAGCATCACCCATCTCTCCTCGTACAATACCTTGTAACATTGCAATACGCGTAAGAGCCTTATCAAAGATATCTACACCCTGCTCGTATATATCTCCAAGCTCACACTCTTTGTCGTGGTCTATAAACAATGGCTCATAACCATGACCCTCAAAAAACTTGGCAATCTCCTCATCACTCATTCTACCAAATATTGTTGGTCCTGAGATTTTATACCCATTCAAATGTAGTACCGGTAGTACTGCGCCATCACTTGCAGGGTTGATAAACCTATTTGCATTCCAAGCTGCTGCTAGAGGGCCTGTCTCTGCTTCGCCATCTCCTACCAAGCACACTGTTACAAGTTCTGGATTATCAAGCACTGTACCGTAAGCAGTTGCAAGTGAGTAGCCCAGCTCTCCACCCTCCAGCACAACGCCTGGCGCCTCTGGATTAAGGTGTGAGGGATACCCATAAGGTACAGAGAAGTTACCACATACCTCTTCTAACCCACCTCTACTATACGGAATCTTCTCTTTATTAAAATGTGTAAGAGAGCCCTCTATAAAGAGCCCAGCTTGGAAAGCTGGAAAGCCGTGTCCAGGCCCCACAATATACAAGAAGTCGCGCTTCGGATTATTTACAATCAGGCGGTTAATATTACCGTGTACAAAGTTAATGCCCGGGCTTGTGCCCCAGTGCCCCAAGAGTCTCTGCTTTATATGCTCTGGCTTAAGCTCACTATCAAGTAAAAAATTGTCGCGCAAAAAAATTTGCGCCACAGACAAATAATCCGCCAACCGCGTATACTTTTTTAGAGCTTCTACTCCGCTTTGCATGCGAACATTATAACACCTTCAGTACAGATTTATTTCTCGTTATCCGCAACTCCAATCTCCTCAAGCACTTCCTTGAGCTCTTTGTCCTTTACCCACTTTTTTACATATTTTATAAATCTATCAAAATCCATTTTACCTATACCATGATTGTGATAGAAATATCCTTGTATCACAAATTCTAACCTGTCCATTTGACGTACAAATTTTGCCTCTTCGCTCTCATCATTTGCATACTCTTGCCATAGCTTTATAAAGTGCTCTCTATTTTCAAGTCCAACAAACAACTTTTGTGCTGCATCTTCTTCAAGTTTTTGTTTTTCTTCTTTTGGAAAGTTATCGGGAACAGGAATGTCACCAACAATAGCCTCTGGCAAATCATGGAAGAGCGCTATACGCAAAACTCTATCAGCATCCAAGTCCTTTCTGTATTCTTTAGCAAATATATAACTCATCACTGCCATACTAAATATGTGATCACCTACGGATTCACAATCATTCTCTTTTACACCCCAATACTTTACCCAGCCCTGCCTATACAGATTTTTAAGTACAAAGATATTCTCAAAAAAGTTTAGTATTTTGCTTTTATGCTTCTTGCTTTTTAATTCTATTTTCCTTTGCATTGTCTTTATATTAATACTGTTTAAGCCAAATACCAAATTTGCCAAATAACTTTTTATACTTACCAATTTTTGTGCGCTTAATGCTCCACGCCAAGCCCTCCATATCAAGTTCGCGTGCAATATCTCTTGCAAGTGTACGAACATAAGTACCACTGGAGCACACACACCGAAACTTAGCAAGAGTGAGTTCCCTCTCTCGCGAGTGGTCTAGGAGTTTCCTAGACCACTCGTGCCAGCTTTGTATTACTTGCTCTCTGCGAAAGTCGGCACCTAACCACTTTGATTCTTCCTCCACCTTTGGCACGCTTACAATCTTTGCAAGTGTCTTCTTTAGTACCTCTTTCTGTGTCATTGTACTAGTACATAGCAATTCTAATTTATATATCTCTACTTCTTTTTTTGGTAATTCTATCTCATCTAGCCTGCCCTCAAGTGCCCATAAAAAGAGTGGCTTTATTTCGCCCGTCTTCTCGCTCCTCACGGTCTTACTAGAAAAGGCCGGATACTCACAACTATACTTACCAACAAACGACTTAGTGCTCCAAGTACTAAGTAACTCTTGAGGCGATTGAGGGGTCGGACCCCTCAATTTTAACTTATTTATTATACCCATTACGTCGCCAGTATCTGTACTAGTACCAAAAAGCACCTCAAACTCGTACTCTTTATCCAGCCCCAAATACTTCTCTTTTTGTTTACACTCTTCTCCTGCAAGAATTATCAACTTCCCTTCGGCAAGTGGGTCTAGTCTACCTGCGTACGTCATTGGCACGTCAGCCACAATACCCTCTCGCTCACGCAGTTCTTCTAGTGCCTGTAGTGGCGTCTGCCCAACTCTTTTCCAAATT
>CAZWKW010000002.1:0-21978 GCA_964634115.1 uncultured Candidatus Saccharibacteria bacterium
CGGACTTTGCCTAGTTCCTCTTTAATTAATCCTTTTAACTCCATTGCAGATAAGAGCACATTAGTTTCTGTAATTGGGTAGCCTAATTTCTCTATAAGCTCGTCTCTACTTATTTTGTCTAAACTTAGAATATCAAATACTTTTTGTTCTTTTGATGAGAGCTCCTGCCAAGGCTCTGCATCTTCGGATTTTAATTCTAAAATATTGAGTGCACGCAAAATGTCTGCACTTTCTGTAACCGGCGTTGCTCCAAGCTTTAGGAATTGGTGTACGCCTTTGCTGGTACTACGAGTAATATCGTGTGGCACCACCAATACCTCACGGTCATAGTCCAATGCAAGACGCGCAGTGATGAGCGTGCCACTGCGCTCTGCTGCCTCTATAAGTAGTGTGGCGTGGCACATGCCAGCCATAATACGATTGCGCTGGGCAAACGTCCAAACTGCGGCAGGCATGGTAGGCTCATACTCAGACATAAGCAGGCCGCCGCTCTCTACTATCTCCTGTGCCAACTTTTTATGTGAGTGTGGGTGCAGTACCTTCTCGTCTAAGCCAGAGCCAGGTATAGAAATTGTTTTCATGCCTCTGGCAAGTGCTGCCCTGTGCGATATAGCATCTATACCAAGAGCTAAACCACTAACTATAATTATTGGATAATGCGCAAGGCCTGCTATTAGCTTCTCACACACTTCTTTACCATATTGTGAGTATCTGCGTGATCCTACCACAGCAAGAAATTTATAATCCTCCCACATTGGGAGCTTACCTTGGTAATAAAGCTCTTTAGGAGCATCTGGAATTTCTCGAAGTAATGGAGGGAATTGTGCAGGTTGGAGTTGTTGTATCTCGGTCTTCATAATGATATTCTAACACAATGTTGGATATAAAATTTATACGAGAAAATAAGGATATAGTAATAGCAGGTGCCAAGAAGAAGCATCTGGATGTGGATATAGAGAAGCTGTTAGAGCTAGACGACAAGCGTAAAGACTTACTTAAATCTGTAGAAGACAAACGTGCAGAACAAAACAGCATTACCAAGCAGATATCTGTAGAGCAAGACGCAGAACTTCGCTCGACTATGATAGCAGATATGAAGCTCCTCAAAGAAGACCTACAAAAAGAGGAAGACCAGCTTAAAAGAATAATTGGAGAGTGGCAAGATATTATGCTACAGGTACCAAATGTACCAGATATCTCGGTACCTGAAGGTAAAGATGATGAAGACAATGCAGAAATTTTTAATTGGGGAGAGAAGCCAGAATTTAATTTTGAGCCAAAAGATCATATAGAAATAATGACAGCACTAGACATGGTGGACTTCGAGCGAGGCTCTAAGGTGCACGGCTTTCGTGGATACTTTCTTAAAAATGATGGTGTCCTTCTCTCTTTTGCTATATGGAATTATGCAAGAGACTTTTTTACCAAGAAGGGTCTTAGCCTAATGATGCCTCCAGCAATTGTACGTAAAGAGAACTTCTACGGCACAGGGCACTTGCCTAATGAGGCAGAAGATTTGTATAAAACTCAAGATGACGACTATCTATCTGGTACTGCAGAGGTGCCCGCTATGGCCTTCTATCGTGATGAGGAAATTCCAAAAGAACAATTACCAGTAAAATTTTTAGCCTTTTCCCCTTGTTATCGTCGAGAGGCGGGGAGTTATGGTAAAGATACAAAAGGTCTCATTCGTGTTCATGAATTCTTTAAACTAGAGCAAGTCATATTATGTGAGGCCAATCACGAAGAGTCAGTAAAGTGGCACGAATGGCTAACGCAAAATACAGAGGAGTTTATGCAGTCTATGCAAATTCCATATAGAAAGGTTATTAACTGTGGTGGAGATTTAGGATTGGGGCAGGTTAAAAAGTACGACATAGAGGCATGGGTACCAAAAGAGGGTAAGTATCGTGAGACACACTCATCATCTTACTTTCATGACTTCCAGACTCGCAGATTTAATATTAGATATAGAGACGAAGCCGGTAAAAAGCGCTTTGTACACTCACTAAACAACACTGCAATCGCTACTCCACGTATTTTGGTTTCTTTGGTTGAGAACTTCCAAACAGAAGATGGCTCTATAATTATTCCAGAGGCTTTAAGACAATATGTTGGCAAAGAAAAAATCACCAAAAAGAGCGAGTAAAAAAGCTCCTTTACGTCCCGTACGGTTGGCACAAAGGCGTAAGAAGATACGCCTTATAATATCTGGTGTTGGCGTAGCTTTGCTAGTGCCAATCTTTGTTGGTATTGCATGGGGCTCGTATCATCCACGTCTTAATATACAAAGTGTAGAGGTGAGTGGTACAAATATATTAAATGAGAAGACAATAATGTCTTTTTTAGAATCTAAATTAGATGACGGAAGGTTGCATATATTTTCTCCACGTAATGAGCTACTACTTGCACGTGATGAGCTTGCAAGTGCACTAGTTGCCAAGTATGCACGTATTAAAAGTGTCGAGATACCGTTTACAAGGTTTAGACAAAAAATGATTGTAAATATTGTAGAGAGAAAACCTCGTTTCGCTTGGTGCTACACACCAGTATCTGAGGTCGATGATACTGTGGCAGAGGAGGGTACTGAAGAGTTATCGGAGACTTGTTACTTAGTAGATACGGAGGGTTACATCTTTGCCCAGAGAGATGGGGAGAATGATTTGCAAATAATACGCAGTGTCATTAGTGGTGGTGAACCACTACGCTCTAGTGTGGCCGAAGAAGAAATATTTAAAAACTTAAAAATCGCATTAAAAGTATTACAAAAAGAGGTTGCACTTGAAGTTTTGTCTATAAAAATTTCAGAATCAGATGCATTTATATACTTAACCGAGCCTTGGTTTATTAAAATTGCGCTTGATTCTGATATAGATTATCAGATATCCAATTTAAAAACTATTTTAGACTCTCAAGAATTAAGGCAGGTAAGACAGAAACTTAAATATATAGACTTGCGATTTGGTAATCGTGTGTATTATAAACTCTATGGAGAGTAATTTTTGGAATAAATTAGGAAAGCCATTTTTTGTGATGGCACCGATGGAGGATGTTACAGACATTGCGTTTAGACAGATGTTTGCCAAATATTCTAAACTTAGTAGTCGAAGTACTAAGTTTGTTACATTTACAGAGTTTGTGTCTGCTGACGGCTTGGTGCTCGCTCCGAAAGAAGGACAAAAACAGTTACTTAGCAAGTTGCAGTTTAAAGATGGCGAGCGACCGATAGTGGCGCAAATATTTGGAGCTAATCCGGAGAATATAGAAAAAGCTGCAAGAGTTGTTGCAGAGCTTGGCTTTGATGGAATAGATATAAACATGGGTTGCCCAGATAAGAGTGTGGAGAAGGGTGGTGCTGGAGCAGCTCTAATAAAAAATCCAGAACTTGCACTAGAGATTGCCCGCGCCGGCAAAGCCGGCGCGGGAGCCTTGCCACTCTCTATAAAAACTCGAATAGGCTATAACAAAGTATCAATGAAGTGGTTAGAGCATGTATTAAAAATAGAGCCAGCTGCACTTACAGTGCACCTGCGCACACGTAAAGAATTATCTGATTATACTGCACATTGGGAGTTAATTCCGGAGATAGTAAAATTACGCGATAAAATCTCACCAGAAACTCTAATAATAGGTAATGGT
Source organism: uncultured Candidatus Saccharibacteria bacterium (assembly GCA_964634115.1). Lineage (GTDB taxonomy): Bacteria > Patescibacteriota > Minisyncoccia > Phycocordibacterales > UBA2100 > S143-145. Next base: position 3,640 of record CAZWKW010000002.1, read on the forward strand.
GACGTAAAAAGTTTGGAAGATGCTAAACTAAAGGCAGAGAAATATGGTTGTGACGGAGTAATGGTGGGTCGTGGAATTTTTGGCAAGCCCGAGTTCTTTTCTGGCAACACTCTTTCTAGCACCGAGCGACTGCAGGTGCTTGGTGAACATCTTAAGCTTTTTGATAAATATTTGCTAAGTAAAGGATTTAAAGGTTATCATGTAATGAAGAAGCACTTTAAGGCGTATGTTACAGGTTTTATCGGGGCGAAAGAGTTGCGCATAAAGCTTATGGATACAAATACACCACAGGAAGCACAAAAGATTCTAAAGGATTATCTGTTATAATAAGCTCTATGAGTCCCGTTAGAAGCTGCGGATACTCATGCAAAAATCATATGAAAAAAACAAATAAAGTAAATCAGCATCCTGCTTCTAACGGGATGAGTGAAGAAAAAAATATAGCACTGTATCGTAAATATCGCCCTAGTAAGTTTGCAGAGGTGATGGGGCAAGAGCACATTACCAACATTCTCGTGGCTGCAATTAAGGCTGGCAAAGTAGGGCACGCGTACCTCTTCTCTGGCTCACGTGGTATAGGTAAGACAACAATTGCACGTATACTCGCAAATGAGCTTGGTGTATCTAGCAAAGATCTATACGAAATAGATGCAGCAAGCCACACTGGTGTAGACGACATTCGCGATATACGTGAGGGAGTGCACACTCTCCCATTTGACTCCCCTTACAAAATATACATATTAGATGAGGCACACATGCTATCTAAGAGTGCGTTTAACGCATTACTTAAAACTCTTGAGGAGCCTCCGGCACACGTAATATTTATGCTCGCTACTACAGAGCCAGAAAAGTTACCAGACACAATAATCTCTCGTTGTGAGAATTACGTACTTAAGCAGCCTACTAGGAGTGTATTGCGTGATGTAATTCAAATGGTTGCAAAAAAAGAAGGGAGAGAGATAGGTAAGTCAGCTGCGGAGCTCGTAGCCTTACTTGCAGACGGCTCGTTCCGCGATGGGCTTGGGACATTACAAAAGGTACTATCCGCCTCCAAAAGTAAGAAAATAAAAGTTGATGAGGTGGAAAATATAACAGGTGCACCTCGTGGTGAGCTTCTAAACAAGCTTGTGGGTGCGATAGCGGGTAGTGATATTGAGAAGGCTCTTGAGATTGTGGCTAATACTGTGGAGGAGAACTTAGACTTACTGGTGTTCCAACAGTTATTATTGCACAGGGTACGTGCAGTACTTTTATTGAAAGTTGCGCCAAGCATGATAACCTCTCTTAAAGAGCAGTTTAATACAGAAGACTTTAAATTTTTAGAAGAATTGGCAAAGAGAAAAGAGAGCAATATAAATTCGAAGACTTTACTCGCACTGCTAGACGCATATGCAAATACAAAGAGCGCATATATTAAACACTTGCCTCTTGAACTTGCTTTGGTAGAGTTACTCTCATAATGAAAATTTCAAAATTAAAAGAGGTTACTAAGAAAGATGCACAAGAGGTTGGTACTTTAATGGGTCAACTTTCTTCAAAAAAGAAAAAATTATCACACTCATTTATTGCCTCTGTTGTAGAGAGCCCATATATAGAAATTTGGGTTTTGCGTGATAAGGATAAGATAATAGGCATGGCCTCTCTTATAACAATCCAGACACTGTCTGCGAAATCTGCGCACATTGAGGATGTTGTTGTTGATATACAATATAGAGGGCAAGGATTAGGTAAGTTACTTTCAAATAAACTTTTGGCGCGTGCAAGAGCGCTCAAAATCTCTCATATTGACCTCACAAGTAAACCCACAAGACAAGCAGCAAACGCACTGTACAAAAAAATAGGATTTGAAAAGAGAGAGACAAATGTCTATCGTTTAAAACTGTGATAAAGCATATGAACGAAAAAGAAATAATTGCTGGAAAGCCACGTGCAGACAACGAAAAGCAAATCGCCATTACAGAAAAAATAAAAAATAAAGTGCTCAGAGAAAAATGGGCGCAGGAAATGTTTGCAGAAGTGAGAAACTTGCAGATAAACTATATGAAAGAAATGCTGGATAATGTTAGTGATAAAAACTTTGTGCATGACAAGACTCAGGAAATGTTACAAAAAATTTCAGGAGAATTTTTTAAGTCCCAAATCATTGAAGGAGTAGAATATTTAGAGAACTTGCCGATGGGTACTCCAGTTTTAATAACAACAAATCACTTCGGTGCATATAAATTACTGGGAGTAGATACAAAAAAAGATTTGGATGTAGAAATGGATGGATACAATCTTATATACCCATATCCTGCATATTTTGCCGCACTTTACCCTGTTGCAGCAGAGCTTGCTGACAATTTATATTACACATCTAAAGAATTTCCAGGTATATTTGGAGAAATTCATAAAAATATTGGGTCTATAAGTGTGCCGATTAAGAAACCCAAAGAAGGTAGGATGCCAAATTTGATTGCACAAACCAACACTCTCATAAATGAACGTGAGAATGTGGCTTTAGTCAATTTTCCTGAGGGTACTACGAGTGGCAAACCAAGCGGAAGAGGACCATACGATTTGGAGCCATTTCATACTGGTGGATATGTGGTATCAGCAAACATTGGGATGATTGTATTGCCGGTTGCCCAATATTTTAATACGAAAGAGGGATTCAAATTGAGGGTGTTCAAGCCGCACATATTACCAAAAAATACCGATAGTCAAACTTTTCAAGCTTATGCTCGAGATGATCAAAAAAATATACAAAAATGGCTAAATGAACAAAAATATAAAGATGCTTAATTACAAAGACAAAGAAATCTTTATTTTTGATATTGACAGCACTATTGCTGATAGTTATGGACCTGTGCATGAGAAAAACGCAGAGATAATTTGTAACTTATTAAAGCTTGGTAAAATTGTTGTCTTTGCAACTGATAGAGGCAAGGATCTTATTGAAGAGAAAGTTGTAAATCTATTGCCTTGTGGCAGAAAATATTTTACCCAAATTCATCTACAGCCTGCAGGAGGTGCTGCGATGTACTCTTGGAAGGAAGCACAGTGGGAGGAGATATATGCAGACAGAATAGACAGCAAATATGAGCTCCAAATTATAAATTCTTATACATCGGCACTAGCAGAGGCAGACCCTAGTTTAAAGGATAATAAACCATTTATTTTGAATAAGGATCATCTGATGCTCTCAATTTCTGCATTACCACCTGATACAACAAAAGAGAAGAGACTAAGTTGGGATCCAGACCATAAGAAGAGAAATAAAATAGTAACAATAATGCAAGAGGCATTGCCGGATCTCAAAATACATATTGGTGGCTCTGCAACTATTAATATAGCAATGCCGCATGTGAGCAAAGCATATGGAGTAAATAAATTGTTTGATATTTTGAGGCTTGATAAAAATAAAGCACTTTTTGTTGGTGACGGTATCTTCCCAGGAGGAAACGACTATTGCATGCTAGAAACCGGTATAGAAACACTAAAGGTGGAGAATCCAGAAGATACTGCTAGTAAGTTGCAAATGTTCTTAAATTAAGATAGCGTACCATCCATAACATGAGAAAAAAGATTGTAACAATGGGTGGTGGCACAGGGCAATTCGTACTACTTTCTGGTCTTAAGTACAAGGATGTTGATATCTGTGCAATAGTCTCTATGGCAGACGACGGAGGTACTACAGGTACGTTGCGCGACGAGATGGGCGTATTGCCACCTACAGACGTGCGTAAGTGCCTCATAGCTCTCTCATGGGCAACACCCAAGATGCGTGAACTCTTTGGCTATAGATTTTCAAACAAAGACCTGGAAGGGCACACAGTTGGTAACCTTATAATCTCTGCACTAGAGAAGACCACAGGCAACTTTGCCGAGGCGGTACGCGAGGCTGGTAAAATCTTTCATATCCAAGGTGTCGTATTACCAGTTACCGATGGAGATATGCGTCTACAAGTACATCTTAAGAATGGAGACACACTAGAAGGAGAAAAGTTATTGGATGATAATAGAAATGTATTGGAGCATGGAGTTGAAAAAATTACACTCGCAAGTCCGATGCAGGCAAATGCGGAGGCTCTGAGAGAGATAGATTGCGCTGATGTAATCATAATAGGTCCTGGAGACCTCTACGGTAGTATCGCACCCAATCTGCTTGTAGATGGTATATCAGAGGCCTTACAGAAAACTAAGGCAAAGATTATTTATGTATCAAACCTTACAAACAAGCGCGGGCAGACAGGAGGATTTAGTGCTAATGAATACGTAAAAAGAATAAATGATTATATTGGCAGTGAAAGGGTGGATATATTGTTATGTAACTCTGAAGAACCAGAAGATAAATTGAAGGAAAGGTACGAGAAACAAGAAGGCAAAGGTATGTTTGTAGAGTGTTTGGATTGTAGCGAGTGTGAGTATGAGATTGTACGAGAAGATTTACTAAATCACGAAATACCAAAAGAGCAAGAAGGGGATACACTTGCGCACACACGTAGCTTTATACGTCACGATAGTGATAAACTGGCCAATGCGATTATGTCACTTGTCTAAAATATGGTATAAATACACATAATTACCGGATCGTCTAATGGTAGGACACCTGGTTTTGGTCCAGGCAATCTTGGTTCGAGTCCAAGTCCGGTAGCAATATTACTGTGATATACTAGACACTCTAGTTTGATACATAACATGATACCTACTTATATAAAAGGGCTCTCATCTGGAGACGTAGTTAAACTACAAAAACGATACGGTCAAAATACGATTGAAGAAAAATTTGACTCAACACTTAAAAGATTTTTTAAAAAATTTGTAGGGCCTATACCACTCATGATTGAGGCTGCTTTACTCCTATCATTTTTTGCTGGTAGGTGGGAAGATTTCTTTATTATTGCACTCTTACTTGGAGTTAATGTTGCGATTGACTTTCTCCAAGAGCAAAAAGCGCACAAAGCTCTAGATGCTCTTAAGGAGACACTTGCACCAACTGCCGTGGTACTTCGTAATGGTAAATTAACAAAAATAGCAGCACGCGACCTTGTACCGACAGATACAGTAAAATTATCAATAGGAGATATAATACCAGCGGATGCAAAAATTATAGAGAATGGTGTAGAGCTATCTATAGATCAATCACAAATAACTGGTGAGGCATTACCTGTATCAAAGCACAAAGGAGACACGTTGCACGCAGGCTCTATAATCCAGAGAGGAGGCAGCTATGCTACTGTAACGGCTATAGGCAAAGACTCTGCCATAGGTAAAAATGCGGCACTTGTAGCACGTGCTGAGCGCGAGAAGGAGAGCCACTTCCAGAAGGCAATATTGAATATTGGACACTTCCTTATTATCTTTGCGTCTATCCTTATAGTGCTCGTTTCTACAGTACTTATAATGCGAGGTGACTCTGTAATAGAGACAGTACGTTTTGCCTTGGTGCTTGCCGTAGCCTCTATACCAGTGGCATTGCCTGCTGTACTTTCAGTTACTATGGCTATTGGAGCTGCCCTCTTAGCAAAGAAGGGTGTCATAGTTTCCAAGTTTAAATCTCTTGAAGAACTAGCAGGAGTTGATGTACTTTGCACAGATAAGACTGGTACTGTTACAAAAAATACTCTAACAGTAGAGCAACCACAAGTATATGGAGATTTTGATATCAATACATTGTTTACATATGCCTTACTAGCCAGCGAACCAGAACGAAGTACTCCCGTAGAGCATAGTATTGACACATATGCACAAAAAAATACACTAGGGGTTGGAATAGAAGAATTCGAACTGATTAAATTTGAAGCATTTGACCCTAGGGTAAAAACAACCTCTGCACACGTTCGTTTTAAGGGTATTGAATACACAATAGTTATGGGAGCAACGCAGGTTGTTCGTGAGCAGATATCGGGTGGTGATTTGCCAAGCTCTTTCATCTCTGCGGTCGAGCAATTTGCAAGTCAGGGATTCAAGACAATCGCAGTTGGAGTAAAGCAAAAAGGAGAGAGTACATTTACACCTGTAGGTATTATACCTTTACTTGATCCACCAAGAGAGGACTCAAAGACGGTTATTGCATACTTGCGTCATATGGGTCTAGAGATAAAGATGCTTACAGGTGATCACACTGCTATTGCAAGATACATTGCGAAGCTTTTAGATATAGGTAATAAGGTTGTAGAGGGTAAGCAGGTACAGACATTTATAGATAGTGAGGGTACAAGAGATGATATAGACATAATTACAAAAACCAATGTATTTGCAGAAGTGGCTCCAGAGCACAAGTATCATATAGTTGACGTATTGCAGAGTAATGGGTATATGGTTGCTATGACAGGTGATGGTGTAAATGATGCTCCAGCACTAAAAAAGGCAGATATTGGTATAGCTGTTGCAGGTGCAACTCCTGCAGCACGCTCTGCAGCGGATCTTATTTTATTAACAAATGGGCTATCTGTAATTAAACGCGCACTTGATTATGCGCGTATGATTTTTGCACGGATGACATCATATGCCACATTTCGTATTGCAGAGACGATTCGCATAATCCTTTTTATTACACTTGCACTATTGGTGTTTGACTATGCTCCACTTTCTGCAGTTATGATTATATTACTTGCGTTACTCAATGATATACCTGTAATGGCAATAGCATACGATAATGCGCCTGTGCAAGATACACCAATGCGTTGGCAATTGCGCGAGACTCTCTTTATAGCAATTGTTCTCGGTGTTACAGGAGTTATATCTTCTTTTGGACTATTTTACTGGCTTAATGTACAGGGAGTCTCTATAGCTGTGATACAAGCAATACTCTTTCTTAAACTTGATGTAGCTGGTCACTCTACACTCTATCTAACGCGTACTGGACGTAAGCACTTTTGGGAGCGCCCATATCCATCGCTTAAGTTTTTTATACCTGCATTTAGTTCGCGTATTATAGGCACAGTTATTGTGGCGTTTGGTATTTTTATGGCACAGCTTAGTATACAAACAATCATATACATTTGGATCTATGCAACGATATGGTTTGTAATAAATGACTACATAAAAGTTTGGAGCTATAAATTACTTGATGCGTGGCATGTGTGGCGTAAATGTTCACACCACCCTGTAGTAATATAATCAACAATCTATTACTTTTACTACTTTTATATGAGTACTTTTAGTGTACAATAAAATAATGGAATTAACTGGCACAAAAATACTGTTTGTAGAGGATGACGAATTTATAGGTGGCATAATAACTCACCATATAGAAAATAGTGGAGCCGATTATGATTGGGTGAGAAATGGTCAAGATGCATTGAGCAAACTTAAGGAGAGTAAATACGATATTATCCTTACAGACTTAGTGATGGGAGAGCATGGAGGTGTAGAGATGATAAAGAATGTACGTGCCGACCAAAATCTTATAGACATACCCGTACTCGTACTCACAAATTTAGGTAATGACGATAAAGAAGTAGTGGAAGCTCGAGAGCTTGGCGTGCAGGGCTTTTTTGCTAAGTCTAGTACCCCATTTGAGAGTCTAGCAGGAGTAATCTCTTGTATATTAGGCAACCCTCCAAGTAAAAGTGCATGCTAACCACTTATATAAGTTGAAATATTATACACCTCTGAGGTGTAGTACCAATACATGGATAGTAATGCCGATAACATAAGCGACGAGAAGCTTGCACAAGTTGTACAGAGTGCAGATGTGGACGAATCTCATCGCGCATTTGCCAGCCTTGTAGAAAGGTACGAGAAGAAGATTACGCGCTACGCTAACAAATTTTTATATGTATATGAGGATAGGCAAGATGCCGTGCAAGAGGTTTTTTTAAAAGCGTATAAAAATATACAAAGCTTTCGAGTTGCTGAGCAATTTTCTCCGTGGATATATCGTATTGCACACAACACTTTTATCAATGTGATAAGAAAACAAAAACGAGAAAGTACTATCTCTTTTGATACTGATCAAATATTTGCTTGGCAGATACCAGACATAAAACAAGAAGAAGAGAGGGGGCAAAAAGAGGAGAGAGAAATTTTAGACCAATGCTTAGGGAGGTTACATGTAAAGTACCGCGAACCATTAGTATTATATTATTTTGAAGGTAAGGATTATACAGAAATCTCAGAAATTTTGCAGATGCCTGTAGCAACGGTGGGTGTGCGCCTGCGGCGTGGTCGCGAGTTAATGAAGAGTTTTATTAATCCTTAAATAGCTATTATGAGTGAAAAAATAAAAAATAACCTAGAGACGCTGGCATCAAGAGTAATAAAGGAGATCAAGCAGGAAAATATATCTATGCACTCTCGTATATACTTTATGTTTAGAACTTCGTTATGGGTTTTATCTATAGTATTTATATCTGCCGCAACATTGTACCTGGTGAGTCTTATCGCTTTTATTATAAGTGGTAACGCACTCAGTGGATTAACATTTTTTGGTATGCGTGGGTTCGTAATCATGCTGCACTCTTTGCCTTGGTTACTAATCTTGGCTGTCGCTTCTCTTATTTTACTTCTAGAATTACTCGGTTCACATTTTCGATTTATGTACAAGAGGCCTTTTGTTTATTCTATACTGGCGTTTCTTACCATTCTAATAGTGGGAGGTACGTTATTGGCTAAAACTACATTGCACAACCGCGTATTTAAACTTACAGAGGGTAACAACTTGCCAATAGCGGCGCCACTTTATCATGGCTACGCTTTACGCCACAGTGAGTACATGCATATTGGGACAATCAAGGAGATAGTTGGTAACAAGATTCTTATTACAACCAGGGATGGAGATAGTGTAACAGTATTGATACAGAAGAGCACAAGGCGTCCACCAAGAGCCATCTTAGAAAATGGTATGACAGTAATGGTAGTGGGAGAGAAGAAAGGTACAACAATAACAGCAGATGGTATACGTCCACTGGAGCGTGGTAAGACCCTTTTTTCTAAAAGACACCACAAAGGTTCTGCAAAATTTAAAAATGAAATAAAGTAGCACTAAGATACGTAGTAGTTAATGAGGTTTAAAAGTCCTCAACCTAGGTATTAAAATTAATATAATAAAACATGAAGATAAATAGAAATTACACAACAGGAGGATTAGTAGCATTGGGGTTAATTACATTGGCAGGTATTGGCTCGGTCTCTGCATCAGGAGAGTTTGAGAGAATGCGCGGGATGCATAGTGGAGCACACCAAGAGCGTCAAGAGATGATGGAATTGCGGTTAGAGCGAGCTGTATCAGATGGACGCATAACACAAACAGAGGCAGATGATAGGTACGCCAAAATGCAAGAGCGTCGCGTGAGTAGAGAGGCGATGCATAGTGCTATAGAGGATAACAATTACTCAGCATGGATATCAGCTGCTGGAGACAGACCAATCGCAGAAGATATAACAGCAGATACATTTAATAAAATTGTTGAGGCCTACAACTTGCGTGAGGCCGGTGACTATACTGGTGCTCGAGAGATTATGAAGGGGTTAGGAATAGAGAAGAGAATGCATGCCAAACAAGGTGGAGAAGGACCGCACGGAAGAAACTTCAGAAATAAATAACTCACATAGAATAGAAGCAAAAACGACCAAAAAAAGAGGGCGGCCAGATGGTCGCCCTCGTGTTGTTATGTGTTTGCCTACTTTCCACGAGCTGTGAAAAATGGACAATCGTTCTTTAGAACAGCGAAGACATCCCCGTTGGGACGCCTTTTTGCCGTCTCCTTCAAAGCAGTCAGTACTGCATTGATAGGAGAAGTAAAATTTTTTACCGGAAAGATATTTCCCTTACTGCGCCCAATGCGCACTAATGAGAAAGACTTTTCTGTAACGGCTGGTAAGTTTCCCATGACAATCTCCTTTCTATATTTCTTGTAACATAAATTTTCAAAATACACAACCAAGACATGTTTTATTTGTGCTAGAATGGTGAATTATGAAGCAAGAAACAGCTCTCAATATTTTAAAAGCAGGTAGAAACGTTTTTCTCACTGGAGCGGCAGGTACTGGCAAGACGTATGTACTTAATGAGTATGTACGGTGGCTACGTGAGCATGCCATATCTGTAGGTATCACAGCCTCTACCGGTATAGCTGCTACACACCTTGGTGGCATGACGATACACTCGTGGAGTGGTATAGGTATTAAAGACTATTTAAGTGAGTGGGACTTAGACGCATTAACACAAAAGCAGTACTTGGCAAAGCGTATAGAAAGGGTGAAGGTGCTTGTAATAGATGAGGTATCTATGCTTGCTCCAAATACTTTAGACATGGTAGATCAGGTGTGCAGGGTAGTTAAGCGCAGTAGCGAGCCATTTGGTGGTATGCAGATAGTACTTTCCGGAGACTTCTTTCAACTCCCTCCAGTTGTACGTGGTGCGTCTAGCGAGCTCTTTGCGGACTCTGCACAATGCTGGAGTGGTGCAGACATAAGAGAGTGCTACCTAACGGAACAATATAGGCATGAGGATAACTCCTACGCACAACTGCTTAACGATATTCGTGATGGCAACGTCTCTAGTGATACACACGAAAAATTAAACTCACGCATCAATGCCAAGCTAGATGTTGATGGAGAGCCTACCAGACTCTATACACATAATGTAGATGTGGATGCTCGCAATGCAGAAGAACTTGCGAAACTTGGCGGTTCAACCACCAAGTTTGAGATGAAGGGTAGAGGAAAGAAGAATTTGGTAGAAGCACTAAAAAGGGGAGTACTAGCACCAGAAACTCTGGAGCTTAAAAAGAATGCACGAGTGATGTTTGTAAAGAATGACCGCGAGGGCAGATATGTGAATGGAACAATTGGCACTGTAGTTGGCTATGAGCTTGGTAACCCCGTGGTAGAGACTCTCTCAGGTGAGCGTATAGTAGCAGAAGATGTGGAGTGGAATATTGAGGAGGATGGTAAGCCACTGGCCACTGTAGAGCAGATACCGCTACGTCTTGCGTGGGCTATAACTGTACATAAAAGTCAGGGTATGAGCTTAGATGCAGCAGAGATTGATCTTTCCAAGGCGTTTACACCGGGGCAGGGCTATGTTGCACTCTCTCGTTTGCGTACGCTTGGTGGTCTGGTTCTTACCGGCCTTAACGAACAGGCACTGCAGATGCACCCATATGTGGTGGGGCTAGATTTGCGCTTGCGAGCACAGTCACATAAGTGGGAGAAGGTGATAGAAAGATTTGAGACAGATGAAATGAAGGAGATGCACAAGGCACATATTTTAGACAGTGGTGGCAGTTTAGATAAGAAGAAAGTGAAGAAGGAGAAACTAGAAGCCAAGCTCTCAACGCATGAGAAAACGTATAACTTGATTAATCAATCTGTGACATTAAAAGATATAGCGAAGGAGCGCGGTCTGAAAGAAGAAACGATAATAGGGCATCTAGAGCAACTCTTGGCAACACCCAACTCCAACTTGGGCGTTGGAGATATTGAGAAGTTTAATGTTTTTTCTAAAAAGGATTTTGTAGATATTAAAAATGTTTTTAATGAAGTTGGCACAGAGAAGTTGGCTCCAGCACATGGCAAGTTAAAAGGTAAGTTTACTTACAAAGAGTTGCGCTTGGCACGTTTGTTTGTATAACAACATTCTGGTACTATTGCAGCCATGAGTCCCGTTAGAAGCTGCTGGTACTCAAATATAGAAAATATGATAAAAAACGCAAAAACAAACCAGCACCCTGCTTCTAACGGGATGAGCAATAAGAAGATTTTACTAACAGGTATACAGCCCTCTGGTGCGCCACATATTGGTAACTACTTCGGTATGATGAAGCAGGTTGTAGAAATGCAGGATGAATACGAAAGCTTTCCGTTTATTGTGGATTATCATGCACTAACCACAGTGCGAGATAAAGAAACAATGCGACAGAATATATTGAATGTAGCTACAGACTTCTTAGCAGTTGGGCTTGATCCTACCAAGTCTACATTATTTAAACAGTCTGATGTACAAGAGCATACAGAACTTGCATGGATATTTAACTGCATCACCACAATGCCATTTATGATGCGGGCGCATGCTTTTAAAGAAGCGCAAGAGGCGAAGAAGAAAGAGATCACCCTTGGACTCTTCACATACCCCGTGCTTATGGCAGCCGATATACTACTTTATGACACCGATGTGGTACCAGTAGGTAAAGACCAGCAACAACATGTAGAAATTGCACGCGACATAGCAGAGAAATTTAACCAAACATTTGGTGAGACTTTCAAACTTCCCAAGGCACTTATAAAAGAAGGTATTGCAGTAATACCAGGAACAGATGGAAAGAAGATGAGCAAGAGTTATGGCAACACAATAGCACTTTTTGCCGAGCGAAGTGAGATAGAAAAAGCAGTAATGAGCATAGTTACAGACTCAGACAGTGAGCGCCCAGAGAATGTATATGCAATACATAAATTATTTAAGACTGAAGATGAGTTGGAAAAATTGTATACAGAGAACGAGGGTAAATATAAGGTACTTAAAGAGGCGCTTATAGAAGATATCGATGCGTTTATAGCTCCACTTCGTGAGAAGCGAGTACAGATAGCAGAAGACAAACAGTATATACTTGATGTCTTAGAAAAAGGTGCAAAGGTTGCAAAAGCACGAGCAGAGGCAAAGATGCAAGAGGTAAGGGAGAAAATAGGAGTAATTTTATAAAATATGCAAAGAACATTAACTAAAGACTTAAATAAGGAGATAGGTAAGGAGGTGAGCATCTCTGGTTGGGTAGATGTGCGTCGCGATCACGGTAAACTTATTTTTCTTGTAATACGCGACAGAAGTGGCTCTGTACAAGTAGTAGTAACTCCTAAGGCAGAAGCAGCACTAAAAGCAGCAGAGCACTTGCGCGATGAGTGGGTAGTAACTGTAAGTGGCGAGGTAAAGGAGCGCCCAGAAAACATGGTGAAGGACGAACAAAATGGCAATATAGAAATGTCTGCACTACAGATAGAAGTACTCTCAGAGGCACAAGAGCTACCGTTTGATAAAGATACGGAAGTTAATTTGGACACTCTACTTGACTACCGGCCACTGACAATGCGGGCACAGCGTGGTAAAGATATTTCTACTGTGCAATCTACAATACTCGAAGCATTCCACAAGTCTATGCGTACTAATAATTTTACAGAGTTTGCTGCACCTGGGTTAGTCCCTGGTGATGCTGAGGGCGGCGGAGAGGCATTTGCAGTAGAATATTTTGACGACAAAACAGCCTACCTAGCGACAAGCCCGCAGCTTTATAAGCAAATTATGGTAGGTGTGCATGAAAGGGCCTATACTGTAGCAAAAATCTTTCGTGCAGAACGAAGTACTACAACGCGCCACTTAAGCGAGTCTACACAGATGGATTTCGAAATGGGGTTCATAAAAGATCATACAGACGTTATGTCGATGTTAGAAACTTCTACAAAACTCATCGTGCAGTCTGTAGTAGAAAAGCACGGAGATGTATTTGATAGATTTGGAATTAGTGCACCTGCTATACCAGAGAAGTTTCCAGTATTTACATTGAAAGAAGCCCAAGAGGTCATAGAAAAAGATTTTGGTAATAAGTGTGTTGGTGAGCTAGATCTCGAGCCAGAGCACGAGAGGCAAATTTGCGAGCATGCCCTTAAAGAGTTTGGTAGTGATTTTGTGTTTATTACGCACTTTCCAACTAAAAAACGAGCCTTCTACACGTACTCAGAAACCCTTGAATCAACAGAATCTCTTAGTTTTGACTTACTTTTCCGAGGGCTGGAAATAAACTCTGGCAGTCAACGTATCCATAGTTACGCAGACCTACTGAAAAAGATGGAGAAGGTTGGTATCGACCCAAAAAACTTCGAAATATACTTGCAAGCGTTTAAATACGGAATGCCGCCACACGGGGGTTGTTCTACAGGATTAGACAGAATGACCATGAAAATGCTGGACTTACAGAATGTTCGTGAGGCGAGCCCATTTCCCAGAGATATGAACCGCATAGACACCTTACTAGCTAAAGAGGAATAATATGAATCCCGTTAGAAATAACTTAATGGATGGTGTATAGTATTTTATAGAAGTAAAGTATTTATTAGAATAATTTCTAACGGGATGAATATTAAAGATATACACAAATTAGGGATTGAGCTCGGTATAAAAAATGACTTTCGCTCCAAGTCTGATATAAATAAAAAACTAAAGCGGTTAAAAGACAAATACAACAAGCTACCCGCAGATGAGAAAAAGTTTTTTAACAAAAAACAACTCACCAATCCCTACTTAGACTCGCAAATACACTACGACAGTGGTATTAAAAAGGTTAAGCGAGTGCTTACAGGCATAGATATAGATACTGCAGAACTCTTACTTGCAGACACTCTTAACCGCAACAACCCTAAGAAGCCAATAGACGTAGTAATAGCACACCACCCCACTGGGGCAGCTCTTATGGGCTTAGACGCTGTTATGGACTTGCAAGTAGACGTAATGCACATGTATGGAGTGCCAATTAACATAGCAGAAGGATTGATAAAAAAGCGCATAAGCGAGGTGAGTCGTGGTATAGATCCGATAAACCACTTTAAGCCTGTGGACGCAGCACGCTTGCTTGGCATAAGTTATATGAACGTGCACACAATTGCCGACAACATGGTTGCCACATTTCTTAAAAAAGAGATAGAAAAAGCCAAGCCAGAGTATGTAGGAGATATACTAAAGGCACTACTTAAAATACCAGAATACGCAGAAGCTAAAAAGATAGGAGGAGGCCCGAGACTATTTGCTGGCTCAGCAGATAATAGAGTTGGTAAAATTGCACTTTCAGAGATTACTGGTGGCACAGAAGGTAGCAAAGAGATTTATGCAGCTGCTGCTACTGCTGGAGTGGGTACGATAATCGCAATGCATCAAAGCGAGGAGCATCGTAAGGCAGCCGAGGCGGCACACATAAATGTGGTAATAGCTGGGCACATCTCTAGTGACTCTATAGGGATGAACCTCTTCTTAGATGAGTTGGAAAAGAAAGGAATTGAAATTGTGCCTTGCTCAGGCTTAATTAGACATTCGCGAGTTAAAAAATAGCATGAGTACACACTTTAGTGTACAAACAGATGCATTCCAAGGGCCGCTTGAGTTGTTACTTGAGTTGGTAGAGAAGCGCAAACTCTTTGTTAATGAGGTATCTCTTGCACGTGTTGCAGATGATTATGTGCGTTACGTAGAGAATCATCCAAGCTTACCACTTGCCCAAACTGCTCAATTCCTAGTAGTGGCATCAACTTTACTCCTTATAAAGTCTCGCTCGCTCTTGCCTGGGCTCGAGCTTACTCCAGAGGAGGAAATAGATATCAAAGAGTTAGAGGAGCGCTTGGCGCTATATAGTAAAGTACGAGAAGCAGCTGTAATGCTTACAAAGATAGCAGGTCAGAGACCGCTCCTTGCGCCTAAGAAGCAGCAACCTATGCCAAATATGCTTATAAAGCCAACAAATTTATTTGCCAATATCCTAGCTAGTACTATAAAGAGTATAATCAACGATTTTCCCATATTTGTTAAAAAGCCAGAAGTAAGTGTAGAGACTACAGTTAGCTTACCAGAGATGATAGAAAGACTTACAAAACGTGTAAAAAGGGAGGTGCGTAGTCGCTTTAGCTCTGTGGCAGACAGGGCAGACAGTGCGGGACTTATAGTAAGCTTCTTAGCGCTACTAGAGCTTGTGCGGCAAGGTGTAGTACATGTGCGGCAAGAGTCCAAATTTGCAGATATAGATATAGAAACAGAGCAAATGTCTGTGCCAAGTTATTAAAAATGCTATAATCAGCCAATGACAAAAGTTGCACAGCTAGAAGCACTCCTTTTTATAGAAGGTGGAGAATTAAAAAAGAAAGAGGTGGCTAAGCTTTTACAAATTGACACTGCAGAACTCTCCTCAATTTCCACTACGCTCTCGCATGTACTATCTGGTCACGGTATTGCACTTGTAGACTCAGACACAACTCTGGCACTACGTAGTGCACCTGAGGTAGCTACCTTTATAAAAGAAGTACACGAGAAATCTCTGGAGGGTGACCTTGGTAAGGCGGGTCTAGAGACACTCTCTATACTCTTTTATAAAGGTCCCTCCACCAGAACTGAGATAGATTATATACGCGGGGTTAACTCATCTTCTAGTGTACGAGGGTTACTTTTGCGCGGTCTGATAGAGCGCGAGAAGAGAGGATCTGTATATGTATATAAGCCAAGTATCAACGCTTTAGCCTTTTTAGGAGTTAGCACTGCAGAAGATTTGCCAGAGTTTGAGAGAGTACGAAGTGAGCTTATAGAACTTGAAAACAAAGAAGAAGTAAAGCAAGATATAAAAGATGACAGAAGATAAACAAAAGTTAATAGTAGCATCCGTAGCTTGTACTCTGTCTGCTGTCCTCTTTGTTTTTGCGCTCGTACACAAGCAGCCCGAGGTAAATACACAATTACCAGCTACAATAAGTCAGATACAGTTAACAGACATTACTCTACAAGCTAAGGCAGCATATGTATACAATCCTGCTACAGGTGATGTACTCTTTTCCAAAAACTCAGAAGCTCAGCTGCCACTGGCCTCTATTACCAAGGTAATGAGCGCGGTAGTGGTTGAGGAGAATTTGCCACTTAGTACTAAAGTAACATTTGCAAAAGACAAGTGGGGCTTGAGTGACTTGCTCAACTATACTCTAATGGTCTCGTCTAACGGTGGAGCAGAGGCGCTTGCATCTGCTGCCACAGCAAGTGCCAGCTCGGGTGGCTCTTTAGAAAAGAGTGTCAGTAACGGCATATTTATAAAAGCTATGAACAAAAAAGCCCAAGACCTAAACCTCACCCAAACATACTTTCTTGATGTTGCTGGTCTTGACTTAAGCGACACACAAAGTGGAGCTTACGGCTCGGCACAAGATGTTGCTCGCCTTTTTGCATATGCACTGCAGCATATACCAGATGCTCTAGATGCAACTACACTTACAGATACTTGGTTTTATACCGCCTCTACATCATACTCTGCAATTAACACAAACAAGATAATCGGAGCAATACCAGGGTTAATGGCAGGTAAAACTGGATACACAGATCTTGCTGGTGGTAACCTGGTAGTTGCCTTCGACGCAGGTCTCAATGATCCAATAATTGCAGTGGTACTTGGCTCTACCAAAGAAGGCAGATTTGAAGATATAGAAAAACTGGTAGAAGCCACTCTATCTGCACAGTAACTTTAGTAATTTTTCTTTTTTTACCTTTCTACGTTATACTGCACACATGCTTATAGAAAATATAATCAAAGTAATTTTACCAGCAGTACTAGCATTTGGTATAGGTCTTGGTATCACACCACTACTCACTCATTACTTATTTAAGTACAAGATTTGGAAGAAGAGCCCTGGCAAGCTGGCAATGGACGGCACAGAGGCACACGAATTTAATAAACTGCATGGTGAGCGTGAGCGCAGTGTACCGCGCATGGGCGGTATTATTATTTGGGGTAGTGTACTTATTACCATACTTTTAATCTCTATAGGTGCAGCAATCTATCCCAATGCTGCAACTGTTAAGTTGGACTTCTTAAGTAGAGGTCAAACCTGGATTCCTCTTTTTGTTCTCATTTTGGGCTCACTTGTAGGCTTGGCTAATGATGCGTTAGATGTATTCTCACATGGTAATGGCCTTAGTCTTAAGCGGCGTCTGCTCTTCGTGGTAGCAATTTCTACATTTGTTGGTTGGTGGTTTTACGATAAGTTAGAGGTTACAGGCATTAATATACCATTTGATGGAACGATGGAGATTGGTTGGCTCATTATTCCTCTTTTTGTACTCCTCTCACTTGCTATTTATGCCAGCGGAGTAATCGACGGCATAGACGGACTCTCTGGCGGAGTCTTTATGACTATATTTGCAGCGTATACTGGCATCGCACTTTATCAAAACCAAATAGACCTTGCGGCATTTTCTGCGGCAATCCTTGGAGGTATTATGGCATTTTTATGGTTTAATATTCCTCCTGCGAGATTCTTCATGACAGAGACGGGCACTATGGGCATCACTCTCACCTTGGCTACTATAGCCTTTATGACAGACTCTCTTGGTGGTGGTATAGGTATCGCAGCACTACCTGTTATCGGAGCTCTCTTAGTGGCTACGGTAGGTTCAAATATTCTTCAAGTACTTTCTAAAAAGTTTCGCGGTAAAAAGCTCTTTAGAGTCGCACCACTACACCACCACTTTGAGGCAATTGGTTGGCCAAGCCACAAGGTTACTATGCGATATTGGATTCTCGCCATAATGTTTGGCTTTGTCGGATTTATTTTTGCTCTTATAGGTTAAAACTTATCCACAAAATCACCACCCAAGTGGTGATTTTGTTTATGCTTTGCTGT
>CAZWKW010000003.1:0-17999 GCA_964634115.1 uncultured Candidatus Saccharibacteria bacterium
GCTCGGGCTACTGTAATTACAAACTTGTAGAACACACTGCCAAATACAGAGATAAGCAAAATTACAAGACCGAATCCGAGAAAGACATTACG
Source organism: uncultured Candidatus Saccharibacteria bacterium (assembly GCA_964634115.1). Lineage (GTDB taxonomy): Bacteria > Patescibacteriota > Minisyncoccia > Phycocordibacterales > UBA2100 > S143-145. The sequence goes on from CAZWKW010000003.1 coordinate 93, forward strand.
CTCTAGTACTACTCGTGCGCGCTCGTACATCTGCGCTAAGTTGTGCGGCAAGATGGGACCTAACACCTTAGAGCCATCTAGTGGTGGGATGGGTATCATATTAAATACCGCTAAGAGAATATTTATAAACACTATAGTAAAGGCAAGCGAGAGCGCCTCGGCTGGCACTACTCCAGCACGTATAATGAGGCCGAATACTACTGCAATTACCAAGTTAGAGCCTGGGCCTGCTGCGGCCACAATGGCCTCAGCCCATCTGCCACCACGCCTTAGGTTGTAAGGATTATACGGTACGGGCTTGGCCCAACCAAAGAGTATCGGCGAGTGAGAGAGGGCAAGTATAGCCGGAAGTATTACAGAGCCCATTGGGTCTATGTGCTTAATGGGATTGAGTGTAAGTCGCCCTGCTAAGCGTGCGGTTGGGTCGCCCAGATGATTAGCCGCTACTCCATGAGACACTTCGTGTATCACAACTGAGAATATTAAAATTATTATGCTAAATAGTATATCTAACTCCATAACTATTGATTTAATGCCGACTTATGATAGCATACTCCGCAACATGGCAAAAGAATGTGCAATAACAGGAAAGAAGTCTCAAGTAGGCGGCGGGTACAGCAACCGCACGCGTGCTACGCAGTTTAACCCTACTGGCAAGCGCCGCAGGTACGTTAACATACAGAAGAAGCGCATCTTCGTACCAGAAATTGGCAAAACTCTTATACTCAAGCTTTCTACAAAAGCTATCAAAACAATCAACAAAAATGGGGCGTACAAAGTACTCAAAAAGGCTGGACTTATCTAGACTACTTAGCTCCTACATTACGAGCTCCTCAAAACTAACTTTTCTAAAATCTTTCCCACCTCCTCAGATTTCATCAAAGTTGTTTTGCTTTGCTCTCGCGCGAAGCAAGCACCTTTTGTTGCAAATGGCCTTTCGGAGGTGCACAGCAGTGCAATGAGAAGAGCAGCCGAACTCCGCAGAGTTCGGAATGCGAGCCTTTGCGGCAAAAGAGTGGTTGTGAAGCGTTATACAACTAGTAGTCAACTAATCGCAAATACGAGCCGTCTGATTTGAAGATTATTGTCCCGTCCTCCGCTGTACTCAGGGTGGGAATTTTAAATTGCACTAGCTTATCTAGCACACTCTGGTGAGGGTGCCCATATTTATTATCTCTACCAGCCGAGATTATAGCGTAACTAGGTGCCGCAAAACCAAGCAGCAAATCCGAAGTAGAAGTCTTGGAGCCATGGTGGCCAAGCTTGAGTACATCACTCTGCACCTTCTTTCCTTCTAATTTCACCAAATATTCTTCTACCTCATCTGGTGAGTCTCCCGTGAGTAAAAATTTGTGCTCGCCGTATACTAGCTGTGCCACAATGGAGGCAGTGTTTGGATTAAGGCCTGAGACATCTCTATCAGGGAAAAGGATACGTAAATAAGCTCCACCACCAATGTCTATTGCTTGTCCACGCCGTGCCAGTACTTCCTTTGTGCCCTCACTTGCCAACAACCTCAGTAGTGACCCCCCAGCTGGTGTATCGCTCTTAACACCAGGACGCAACACAAGGTCTACACTATAACGCTTGAGTACCGGCAATAGCCCGCCAATATGGTCAGCGTCTGGATGTGTGGCAATCACCACGTCCAGTGAGTGATCGTAAAATGGCATTACACGCCCAAGCTCTCGTAGTACAGTACCATCACGCCCGCCATCTATCAGCACTTGCGCGCCACTCGGAGATTCTATAAAGATTGCATCGCCCTGCCCTACATTTAAGAATGCTACTGTGAGTTCGCCTTGGTACTCCTCACGTATCACCGCATAGGCCACCACAACTACCAGAAACATAAGTACCCCCAACAAAATCCATCTTACCTTGTTTATTCTATCCATCATGACAGCTATTATACACAAGCTGTACTGAAAACTTGTGCAGACTGTACTATACTTATCTAGTATGGACGTATTTATTAATACATTTGCATTTGATATTTTTATCGTAACTGCACTCTTTGCGCTTATAGCACTCTACAATACTATAAGAGGTGTGGGGGTATCTCTTATACTTGCCGTGGCTATACCTATTGCGGCTGTACTGTTCTCTATATTCCCCTACTACGTGGAAGTGTCTGGATTCCTTGCAAAAATAACGCCATCGCATGCCGACGTAGTGACAAACGGTATTGTGTTTGCAGTATTACTTGCACTCTCGCTTTCTTTACCGCGTGTTATTATGCACTCTGGATTTGGCAATAAAAAAGTATGGCGCATCTTGGCTGTGTCTGCTATTACCACTGTCTTTATGTTACTACTTATATTTAAAACACTTGGATTACAAGAGTTTGGCCTCTTCTCTAATTCTGCAGAGTCATTACTATCAAGCGACACGTTCTCGTTCTGGGTTATTGTACTATCTTTAGGTGTATTATTCTTTATATAGACTTCAACCCGGCTGTGCCGGTTAACAAATTATTACAATTTAATAAATAATTATGGAATATAAAGCTATGGAATTTAATTTACCAGAGTTAAATGGTATCTCACCAAAGCAGATAGAGGTGCATCTAGGGCTATATAATGGTTACGTTATTCATGTAAACAAATTACATGAACAAATAAAGCAAATTAGTGGTGCTGGAGGAGATATGAGCTACGCCATGACAGAACTCAATAGGCGACTTGGTTTTGAGTTTAATGGCATGCGCATGCATGAGTATTACTTTGAGCAATTCGAAGAAGGAGCGAATGTCCAAGGCGAGCCTTTGGATACAATGCTGTCTGAGAAGTATGGGAGCTGGGATGGATTTATAGAGCACTTCAAACAGGTCGGCATGAGTCGTGGCATCGGGTGGACTGTGCTTTACTTTGACCCTGTGGGCAACACGCCACACGTAGCATGGGTTACCGACCACGAACTGGGTACTCTGGCCGGATTACCGATACTCCTTGCCATGGATATGTGGGAGCACGCCTTTATGGTGGATTACACTCCAGCAGAAAAGGGACAATATATTGATGCTTTTCTCTCAAACCTTAACTGGGAGATTGTTTCTAATCGCTACGAACAAGCTTGCAAGTAATACATAGGCAAACACAACCCACCAAAAGGAGAAGGCTCCAACGTGGAGTGATGCAAACTGTATATTGGCAAATATATCTACTACCTTAAGAATATACTCAAGCAGAATGTATGATATCCAGCTGAATGGCACACTCATAAACGTACTTGCCATGCCTACAGTACCTGTGATAAATACAGCAAGCATCGCTAGCGGTACAGCTGGAAGTACCAACATATTTACAATAATCGCCACAAGTGAGAAGTTGCCCATATAGTAGAGTATAAGCGGTAGTACTGCCACTTGTGTACTTACTGTCGCTATAAATATATCTCCCAATTCTAACTTAAATATTTCTCCATCGTTTACGTCATTCTTACTAAATAATGTTAACCCAAATATGAGCCCAAGAGTAGCTACAAAAGAGAGCTGAAACGAGACGTCTGCAATAAGTATTTTAGGATTCCACAACAACATAAAGAAGGCAACGATGGCAAGTGCCCGCGATGCCACATACGTACGACCAGTCTGAGCCGCAAATAGACTAAGTAATCCCATGGCACTGGCACGCACCACTGTGGCGCCCGCTCCAGTCATAATGGCAAAAAGTACAATAAGCAATGCACCAATAGAAGCCCCAATCCGTGGAGAAGCAAAAGAGAGCGCCCAAAGTAAGAACGTGGCAATAATCATTACATTGTAACCAGAGAGTACCACGATGTGGATGATGCCCGTTTTGCGAAAGTCCTCCTCTAGTTCTGCTCCTAGCGACCTCTTGGCTCCTACAGTAATACCGCCGGCAAGTGCGCTTGCTGGCTCTGGCACGCTACGCTCTATTGCGCTTAAATATTTAGCCTTAACGTTAAATAGCCAGCGTTTTATAAAATTACCACCGCCACTAGAGATCGCCACCACCTCTGGATACGAAATGGTGTAATAAATACTGTCCTTAGCAAGATAGCGTGGGTAGTTGAAGCTTCTCTCTCCCTCACTACTGGCAAATATTTGAGGCTTTTTTAGTCTGCCTGTTACTTTAACCGTATCTCCATATCTAAGTTCTGTATATGCATCTACACGTACTAAAATTTTTTCTCCACTTAGTACTTGGAGTACTAAGTTGGTATGGTTGGCGCGTTTGTCTGGCTCGTCTATTATAGTACCAACGAGAGTAACAGTGCCTCCAACATCTTCTGCCAGTGCACTGTGCACTGGCAAGTTGGTAATATGCATACGAGTCGCGCCCAATGCAAAAGCGATGAGTAAAATTGCGGGTAAGAGTAAGAGCGCACGATTTATAAAAAACAGAGTAACAGCCAACAAAATCAGTAACCCAATAAATGCCGAGCCAAAATCAAAAAATGAGTAAAGAGCAATACCAAGGGCAAAGCTGGCTATAGTGGTATAAACAAAAATCCCCTGCTTCATTGCTGGGGATTTTATCATCTTTGTTTATTTTGCCTACTCCTTAGCTGCGTCCATTGCCTCATTTGCAAGTGTATCAGCTATTGTATTCTCCTCACGTGGCACATGAGTAAGTGTGATGTTGCTAAAGTGCTCGAGTAACTTCTTTGCTCTTATAAATTGCTCACGTACATTTGCATTTTTTACCTTCCATCTATCACTTAGTTGCTCTACGGCGAGCTTGCTATCTGCTCGCAGCTCTATCTGCTCGTCCACCAGCTCTAGCTCTACACACTTTTGCAGAGCAAGAATAATTGCCTCATATTCTGCCCAATTATTTGTGCGCTCTCCCAGGTACTCCGAAATTTTGCCAAGCACCTTCTTACCTTGTGTAATAACCGCCCCGGCCCCTGCGGGGCCGGGATTATTACGTGCACCTCCATCTGTATAGATTATAATTTTACTCATCTTTTTCTTGCTCCTGCACGACCGGAGTATCCTGCTTGTCTAACCACTTATACGCATACACAGTTGCAAGAAATGTGATAGGCATGGTTACAAGAAGCCCAATCCCTAAAGCCAGCACGCCCAATAAGTTTATGAGTATAAACAATAAAGAGAAGAGGAGTATATTCCACTTGTGACCTTTGGTAAGTCTCCAACTTTCTTTAATAGCATCTACTGGCCCAAGTTTTTTATCGATAACAATGTACGGTACAAAGAAGAGCCCGACAGCAGCGATAACTCCTGGCACTACCAACAACATTAATCCAACCATGACTATAATCATGGCTAAAATTTGGGCTAAGATAAACTTTATTAGCAGAGAAGTTTCTCCCACTAGATTATTAAAGCTAACCTCACGTCCATTGTGAATATTGAGCATAATGCGCGTTACTCCCATATGGAGAACGGTGGATATTATAAAACCTATAACACCGATAACGAATACCATAAATGCAGAAACTCCAAGCTTGTCTACTTTATCAAACAAGAAAGAGATAACACCCACAATAAGAAATACCCCAAGTAAAAATGGTGCATTCTCTTTAAACTTCTCCCAGCCAAAGAGAATCGCCGCCTTCTTAGAAAATGAATTAGTCATAATATAATAATAAGTTGTTAATTACCTACATTATTACACAATATCTATAATCCTCAACTCTATTCTGCGGCCGTTCCAACTACTCTCTCCTATTGTAGCTAGTAAGTTTACTGTTTTGCCTTCCTTCACATCAGCAGTGAAACTATTTTTACCTGCAAAGAAGGTAAACGCACGAATCTGCACTGTTTCATTGCTTACCATCACTTCTATATGATTCTTTTCTTTGCCAAACTCTTTTGTGCTATCTATTTTTACACTTTTAAACTCAAAAATCGGCTTAGTGTTACCAATACCAAATGGCGCAAGGAGTGAAACTTCGTTGTGGACTCGATGACATGCATCTGAAAGTAGTAGTGACGCGCTTGGTTTACTTTTGCCATTGGCATCTTTGCCATTTTTGCTTTTTTTGTATGCTTGCTCTAGCGTTTTTGGCAATGTGTGCACTTCCTCATGCGAAACACTAAAGCCTCCAGCCGCCTCATGCCCGCCAAACCCAAGTAATTTATCACCTGCCCCTTCCAACATCTCTACAATATTTACCGTACCATTGCTGCGACACGAGCCCTTGAGTACACCCGTGCCCTCACGTCCCCAAAGGCACACTGGTCTGTTAAATTCATCAGCAATGCTACCCGCCGCAAGCCCCAGGAGCGCGGGGCTCCACTCTGGCTTACCTGTTACAATCACACTGGGTAACTCCTCCTCTGGTAGTGCTGCGAACTTCTTCTTAAGCTCGCGTACCATACCTGCCACTATACCCTTGCGCTGATTATTTAGCTTTTCTAAATGACGTACATGTTCTATGGCCTTTTCTTCACTCTCTGTTGCCAGTAGGTTAAATGCATCTTCTGGGTCGTCCATGCGACTTGCAGCATTTATGCGAGGTGCAATCATAAATCCTATGTCATCCTCGGTAATTAAGTGCTGCCTCATCCCCAATCTCTTACACAGAGCGCGAATGCCGGGCCTGCGAGACTTGTGGAGCACAGTTAAGCCCCATTTAGCCAGTACTCTATTCTCTCCCACAAGTGGCACCATGTCTGCCACTGTAGCAATTGCCACGAGATCCAAGAGCCACTTCTCCCAACCTTCTGACATCTCTTTGAACAGTGAGGCTTCGCCTCGCTGTTTTCTGCCTTTTGTAATTAGAGCTTGCACCAACTTGTATGCAACACCAGTACCGCAGAGCTCGCGAAATGGATACTGACAATTCTTCTGCTTTGGATTAAGAACAGCAACCGCATTTGGTAACACATGATTGGGCTCGTGGTGGTCGGTAATTATACAATCCACTCCAAGCTTGCGTGCATGCTCTACCGTAGCTGCATCGGTAATACCAACGTCTACCGTAATAATCAACGAAACTTTCTCCTTCGCCAACTTCTCCACCGCCTCTTTATGGAAACCGTAGCCCTCAGTGTTGCGATGTGGAATGTAATTGGTGAAGTTGGTGTACCCGATTTTTTTAAGAAAGTCGTACAAAAGCACGCCGCCAGGTATGCCGTCTGCATCAAAGTCACTGTAAATTGCAATCTTCTCTTTGCTCTCAATCGCTTTTAGTGTCCTCTCCACGGCGCTTTCCATACCAAGCATGAGAAATGGGTTGTGCGTGTGCAGCTCATAATCAGGATTAAGAAAAGCCTCCGCATCTTTTGCAGTTGTTATCTTGCGCTCTGCCAAGAGGACTCTAATTAAATCTGAAAATTTGTCCATGTAAAAATTTGTCCTACAAAACTCCTTTTCCCGTCGCAAGCTCCTCTTCAAGGAGTCTCGTAGTACAGAAATTTTGAAATTTGTGATAGTATCTTAGCATGAAAGATTGTTTATTTTGTAAAATAGCGAATAAAGAAATACCTGCAGAGACAGTGTACGAGGAGGATGATACACTCGCCTTCTTAGACATTGCACCCATTAATCCAGGGCATACTCTTGTAATACCGAAGGAGCATGCCACAAATATCTTTGATATTTCTAGTGAGAGCTGGGCAGCAGTTGCTGAAACTGCTCGCAAAATAGCCAGTGCGGTGCAAGCTGCCACAGGTGCAGATGGAGTGAATGTCAACATGAACAACGGAGAGGTGGCAGGGCAAGTAATCTTCCACCCGCATGTGCATATTATTCCACGCCACCAGGGCGACGGCCTAGAGCATTGGGGCAAGAAAGAGTACAAAGAAGACGAAGAAAAAGAAATCGCAGAAAAAATCCGTAACTCACTTTAAGGCATCAATGCCTACCAAGGTACCCCTGAGCAAGAACTCCAGCATCGCCCCGCCACCGGTAGAGATGAAGGACATCTCGTGAGCCAAGTCATGTTTGTGCAAAGTTGCTATCGTATCTCCGCCACCAACAAGCGAGTATGAGCCTTTGCTTGTTGCAGATACAAGTGCATGCGCGAACTCTTCTGTAGCACGGGTAAAGCCTCCCTCATAGAAACCAAATGGGCCATTCCACACTATTGTTTTGAAGTGTCCATTCGCCACTCTGGCCAACAACACCCTCGGCATGAAGGCATCTACGATCATCTCTCCGTCGTTTACGTTGCTTGGCTTTCTACTTTCGGCTTCTCCGTCTGCATTACGCACCAACACAGACTCTGGCAACACCAATCCTTTGTGCCCTACGACACCGGCATGGGGCTTGCGTTTAGATATTAAAGAATCTCCAACATTAAAACCCTTAACCTTAAAAAAATCATTGGCAAGTGCGCCGTTTACATGTACTACATCAAATTTTTCTAACTCTTCTTTAATCAGGTGCTCTTTCGTATCAAATTTTGCACCACCGAGCACAAACAAGGCTGGGTGAGCAGGCTCTCGTACACGCGTAAGTGCTACCACCTCCTCCTCTAGCAACAAGCCAGCGTAACTTGGTAAATACTTTGGTAAAGATACAATACTGGCGTGCTTGCGATGACACACACTAAAGGCATCTTGCACAAATATGTCAGCTAACTCTGCCAACTTCTTAGCAAATGCTTCATCATTTGCCACCTCTCGAGGATCACGACGGATATTTTCGTACAGAATCAGATCTGCATTGCTACTTTGCAGTTCTTCAAAAGTTTTTATAAAGCGCAGCTCTAGTAAATGTGTTTTAAGCTCGTGAGCTACTGGCTCTAGGCTTTCTGTACCTCCTCGGCCGATATGCGCAATAATAATCACTCGTGCGCCGGCACTGCGTAAAAACTTAATGGTTGCCACCGCCCTACGAATGCGAAAGTCATCACGTACAGTACTGCTTATCAGTGGCACATTAAGCGATGCGCGTACAAGTACTGTTTTACCAGCCAAGTCTGCTATTTCTCGTATATTCCTCATTATGTCTTATTAGCAATTTGTAAGATTTCGCCAAATTGTTTTGCATCTAGGCTGGCACCTCCTACAGCCGCGCCAGCAACACCAGGAATTGCAAAAATATCATCTGCATTATCCGAGCTTACCGAGCCACCGTATAGAATCCGTACCTTACGTGCTGCCCTTTCTCCAAATTTGTCTGTAAGTACCTTGTGCACAAAGAGCACCATCTGGTGTATCTCATTAACAGTTATTTGTTTATCAGAGCCACTCGTGCTAATAGCCCACACTGGCTCGTAGCATAGCACTAAATCTTTTATGCGACTTTGTGGCACATCCTTAAGAGCAATGATAACTTGCTTGCGAATAGTACGTAAAAATAATCCGTCTTGATCACGCTCGCCCTCACCGACAAATAAAACGGGCGTAAGCTTAGCGCCAAGTGCGGCAATAACTTTTTTACCGGTCTCGAGATCTGTCTCGCCATTTTCTCGACGAGCAGAGTGCCCAACAAGTACATATCTGGCACCAGCATCCTTTGCTTGCCCTGCAGATGTCTCACCAACTTGTGCTCCAGAAGCCTCAAAATGGATATTTTGAGCGGCAAATTGTACGCGCTTTGCCTTCGTGTTGGCAGCTAGTGTCTGCAAAAATATAAGTGGTGGAGCTATAACAGTTTGTACATTGCGAGTTTTTAATGCTGTTTGTTTAATAGCGTCAAACAAGATACTCGCCTCACGCAAGGTTGGTGGATTCATCTTCCAATTAGCTATAATTAACTTACTCATGCTCACATAGTACCACCTATTGACAAAATCGTTATCCACAGTAGTATTGCTTGGCTGTTGCATCTTTGCACAAAGGCGCTACAGTTATACGGTAGATGGTACGAAAATTACAGTTATAGCCATCCACTTTAACTTGAAGCTTATCACTTCCAATACACAAGACTCCGATTTAGACGGTGGTGCTAAACACACTACTAGCAAACGGATGACATATACACCAACGCTGATTTGGCGGACTGCCGTTTCTGCGTTTTTACTGTTGTCTGCCGCTATGCCTATAAGTGCGAATGCGGGTGTTCTATCTAGTATTATCGCCGGCTTTACAACAAGTGCACAGGCACAAGTGGTAGACGTAGAGCGTAGTGCTAATTCGCAAACTATCACGCTACTCTCGGCGGCTAACAACATAGACCCAAACCCATCTAAGGGTGGTGGAGAAATAACCATTACAGACGGTGCAGCACTACTAGCATCTAGTGGTCCTTCTGGCACACTGGCCGACGTAGAGGAGGCATCTGGTATAGAAAACAAACATGTAGGACTCTATGTGGTAAATAAGGGAGATACACTCTCTGAGATTGCCAACATGTTTGAAGTATCTATCAATACAATACGCTGGGCCAACGACATAGGTCGTAGAGGTACAATACACCCTGGTCAAGAACTTATAATCTTACCGATGACAGGCATTAAGTACACGGTTAAGCGTGGCGGTACACTCCGTGACATCATCAAGAGCTATGGCGGCGACCTAGACGAGGCAGTAGAGTACAACGACATAGACGCTGATAAATGGCTGGCAAAGGGTACTGAGGTAATAATACCAGATGGCGAATTGCAAATTAAAGAGCCTGCCAACTCTTGGAGAGCAGGGCGTAAATATGCAAGAAGTGCTATACGAGTTAAGGGTTCAAATGCTCCAGAATACAGAGGTTATTATATACGCCCAATTGCCGGTGGCGTTAAAACTCAAGGATTACACGGCTATAATGCTGTAGATATAGGTGTAGCAAGCGGTACACCAATCAGGGCAGCTGCAAGTGGCCGCGTATTACGAGCCAAGTACTCTGGATGGAATAGTGGTTATGGACGCTATTTACTTATACAACATGCCAACGGTACTCAAACCTTGTACGCGCATGCAAACTCAGTAACTGTGTCTGTGGGGCAGCAAGTGGCACAGGGCGAGATAGTTGCCTATGTAGGCTCTACAGGTCGCTCTACTGGTCCACACGTTCACTTCGAGATTCGTGGTGCAAAAAATCCATTTTAATATAACAAAGTTAATTTACCTGCTTGGGCCTATACTGTAATGCCTCTAGCAGATGGTTTTTCGTAATGTTTTTTTCTCCCGCAAGGTCTGCAATAGTACGTGCAAGTTTGATTACCCTATGGTACGCACGCGGCGAGAGGTCTAGTTGCTGTGCCGCAGTATTAAGTATATTGGCCTCGGCCGTGCCCAAGGGTGCGTGATGCTCTAACCCACGTGCGCTCATGCCGGCGTTTAGTCTGCCAGCTTTTTTAAATCTGCTGGCTTGCAAGCCGCGGGCATGTGCTATGTCTTGGGCTGCTTCCTCATTTTGTTTGTTACTTGCACTTACTCGTTTTTTACTCAGCTCTTTATGGTCTATGGCGCCAACCTCTATCCACATGTCTATTCTATCCATTATTGGACCAGAGATCTTCTGCCTGTAACGCTCGCAGGCTGCGTGTGTACATGAGCACTTGTTGGTACCGAGGTAGCCACACGGGCACGGATTCATTGCAGCTATAAGTATAAAGTCCGATGGAAACTTAGCACTCCCCTTGGCACGACTAATAGACACGTGCCCATCCTCAAGTGGCTGACGCAGTGCGTTTATTACTCGCTTATCAAATTCTGGAAATTCGTCTAAAAATAGAACGCCTCGGTGTGCTAGTGTTACCTCTCCAGGAGAGGGTGTAGAGCCTCCCCCAACAAGAGAGACATAACTTGCAGTGTGGTGTGGAGTACGCACTGGTGGATATGTTATTAAGGTCTCCTCAAGAGCACCTACAACAGAATGTATACCAGTAACCTCAAGCACCTCCTCGGGTGAGAGCCTGGGCAACACCCCTGCTAGGGCACGAGCAAGCATTGTCTTACCTGTGCCTGGCGGGCCATAAAGAGCAATATTGTGCCCGCCAGCAGCAGCTATAATCAATCCACGTTTGGCATGCCCCTGACCACGAATGTCGTCTAACTTTATCGAGTTTGTAGGTCTAGAGTACTTAATTTTAGTAGCTGGTTGTCTCTTTATTTTTTTACCTCCATATTCTCCCTCGTCTAGGTGGGCAATAAGCTCTAGCAAAGTTTCTACTCCGTATACTTTAATACCAGAGATTAGTGCTGCCTCTTCTACATTCTCTTTAGGTACAAATACCTCTGAGAACCCGCGGGCACGAGCACACTCTACAAGCGGGAGCACACCACGTACACTGCGTACATCACCAGAAAGTGAAAGTTCACCTACAAAAAGCTTACCTTCTGAGTCAAATTCTATCTCCTCTGTGGCAAGTAAGTAGGCCAGTGCCATCGGTATGTCAAACAGTGGTCCTGTCTTGCGCAGGCTTGCGGGAGCAAGAGAGATTACAATTTTTTTATTATGCTCCTTCGGTGGTTTAAATCCGCTATTTTTTATAGCGGCGCTCATGCGGTCGCGTGCCTCCTCTACCGCCTTGTCGGCCAAGCCAACTACAGAGAACGAGTGCAGTCCCTTAGCAAGGTCTATCTCTACATCTATAACGCGCGCTCCAAGCTCCACAGTTTGTGCGCTGTATACCTTAGCAAAGCTCATGCAGCAAATTATAGCACAGTGCAAATTACTTGCCGTACAATTCGCTATGTGTGCCTAATTCAATGAAAAAATAAATATCCTTCCCAACCTCTTCGTATATCGCACGAATATCACCTGTTATGTTGATACTACAGCAACCTTTAAACTTACCCTTGAGTTTGTGATTATTGAGTAGGTCATTAAGTGGATTCTCTATAAAAATAACTACTCGTTCATCCACCTTACTTTGAAATTTATGAGAATATTTTTTATATCGTTTTTTAAAACGAGCTGTAAATTCTATACGTATCATTGATTACGATTTCAACCACGCAATTGCGTCTTTTGCATTATCAAACTTAGGAGAGATATTGATACCTTTTTCATGATCTGCACGAGCCTCCTCCACATATTTAGCAGTGCGTGCATTTGGCACCAGTGTCTCTTCGAAGGTGATACTTCTGTCTGTAACAAAGGTTTTAAATAACTGCGTTGCAATGGTAGAAATTGGCAAACCAAGAGACTTCGCGACCTCCTGCAAATTCTTTTTTAAATCCAAATCTAATTTTATATTCAAAACTGTTTTTTGCGCTGCTATTGTAGCCATAATTTAAAACTTAACCAATATACACACATTGTATACACAACGGTTATTTTGTCAATAATCACTTGGTGTGCTCTATGCATGTGTTGGCTGCTGGGTTTGCCTCTAGACGCTCTTGTGGTATATCCTTTCCGCATTCTGCACACTCACCATATTTACCTTCCTCTATGGCCTCTAGTGCTGCCAGTACACTAATTCTGCGTGCCTCTAGCTCATCTACTATATGGTCATTGGTTTGTACCTCCTCCACTTTATCTGCGAGTATATTTTTATCAGCAGTACCTACCTCATAACCACCAGCAGAGCCCGTCCAATCGTGGTGGTCTGCAGAGTTAATCTTGCCTATATCGGTAAGCTCGAGCTCTAGTGTGGCGAGCTCTTGCTCTAACTTATTTTTTAACTGTTGTATTGTTTTTGTATCCATCCCGTTAGAAATTATCCTAATAAATGTACTCTCTTCCCGATAAATATGTAACTCGTATTTGCAGACTTCTAACGGGATCCATACCAAACATAATACCAACTATTGTGCGCTACGCAATCTCCCTGACAATTCGATCAATGCGGGAATACTTGTGGTTATCACTAATGTATTTTTATTAACAAAGGAGTATAGCAAGCGTGCCTTCTTGTCTTTGTCTCTCAACACACGTACATCTAAGTTATTCACAACCGTATCTGAGAATGCACTCTCCGCAGAGAATGTATCCAGATCTCCAAACCTCCCTCTTGGAGAGAAAAGTGGAGCTAAGTCACTCTCTATACTATCCTCCCATAAGAGCATCTTCTCAAACGCGTAGTCATAAATATCGGTTTGTAGAATAATAAATGGTACATTCTCCTCCGAAGCGTACAATCCTAGCATTGCCTTATCTTGAAATACTTTTGCAAAAGCGTTTGCGTTTGTTACTCCAAGTGCCTCAAGAATCTCTCTGGTATTGAGAGTTGTAGATACTATATCTTGTGTTATTTGGTCCTCGTATAACTCTATGAGCAATAGCTCTGCCACAGATCCAGGAGAATAATAAGCTCCATTGCGAGCTGCTGTAAGCTCCTGCTTAAGTACATGAGGAATTTTACCCGTAGTGTCTACAGTCTCTATCTTATCTGTAAATATTAGTGATTGATGTTTCGGTGCATGTGGAGTGGGGGCAGCTCTTAAGATGTACGTGTAGTACACGCCACCCAGAGCTACAACACCAAGAGCAATAAGAGCAAGTAGCAGTAGCAGTAAGCCAGTAGAGTTCTCGGGCTTTATATTCTTTCCTATTGCATACTTCTGTCCGCTCTTTTGGTCTACCTCTGCTGCGGCCATACGCATTAGCGAGAGCTTCTTGCGTCTTACGAGACTCTGCACATCTCCTTTATATGTACGTAGTATTGATTTGGGTTTGGTATCGGGCTTACTCTTTGTTTCCGCTTCTTTTGTATCTGAGTGTACTGTGGAGTTTGTATCAATTGAGGACTGCTCTTGTAAAGGGGGAGAGCCAGGTACAAGCTGATCTACTATCTCAGGAGCCTCATCACCCAGCTCTTTTGTTATATCTCCCTTAAAGGTACGCATAAGAGCACTGGCAAGAGAGCTCTTAGGTTTGCTCGCTCCTATGTTTGGGTTCGGTTTATCTTTACCTTCTGTTTTGTTGTTTGTTTGCTCCTGCATTGTGTCCACTATTAGCCGGTGGTGGTTGCACTCCCTTCTTGATGGCGAACTCTGGGTCTATGTCTTTAATAGACAGGTTAATACGTTTACGTTCGTCAATCTCTTTTATTATAACAGGAACTGTCTCTCCTTCCGAGAGCACATCACTAACATTGTTGATACGGAATGGAGCAATCTCTGAGATATGTACCAAGCCCTCTGTACCACTGCCAATCTTTACAAATGCGCCAAAGTCCATAAGGCGTGTTACCGTAGCAGTTGGAAACTTCTCACCAGCTACGTACTCATGTACAAGCTCCTCTACCATCTTAAGTGCCTCGTCGGCAGTGCCGTTTGTGCCTGTTATAAATACAGAGCCATCGTCTTCTATCGTTATGTCTTGCACTCCCGTTGTGTCTTTAATACCATTGATTGTTTTGCCTCCCGGGCCGATTATAAGACCTATCTGGTCTTCTTTAACTCTGGTGGCAAGTATCTTAGGAGCACGCGGACTAATATTGGCACGCGGCTCGGCTATTGCCTTGCTCATTGTCTCTAGTATCGCTAGACGAGCAGCCTTGGCTTGCTCTATACCCTCTTTAAGTACATCCACCGGCACACCACCTACCTTTACGTCCATCTGTATTGCGGTAATACCATCACTTGTGCCAGCCACCTTAAAGTCCATGTCGCCAAAGTGGTCCTCCGGCCCTTGGATGTCAGTAAGGATCTTGTAGCGATACTCTGCTGTGCCAGGCTCGCCGGCGCTCATCATACCCATTGCAATGCCAGCCACCGGACGCTTAATCGGTACACCAGCATCCATAAGTGCAAGGGTAGAGCCACACACACTCGCCTGCGAGCTAGAGCCATTACTTGCCATTGTTTCGCTCACTATTCGTATAGTGTAGGGGAAGTCTTCTTTACTTGGTAGTACCGGTAGTAGCGCCTTCTCTGCCAATGCACCGTGCCCTATCATTCTGCGATTAAAGCCACCAACCCTGCCAGTCTCGCCCACAGAGTATGGTGGAAAGTTGTAATAGTGCATGTAGCTCTTTTTTGTATCTCTGTTCTCTATTGTATCCAATAGTTGCGCATCTTCTGGGCCGCCGAGCGTAAGCGCACTAAACACGTGCGTACCACCACGGTAGAATATACCCGTACCGTGTATCATATCACTTACACCACCTGCCTGTGCGTAGAGTGGGCGCAGCTCATCCATTGCCCTGCCATCTTGCCTCTTGCCATTATCTAACGCCTCGGTGTGCACAACCTCGTCTACCATCTGCTCAAAGTAATCGTCGGCGTTCTGCTTTTCACTCGCTAGATCTTCATTCTCAGCCACTATTTGCATCCACTCGTCCTTAAGTGCGTAGGCTCCCTTCTCTCCAAAAACGTACTCAGCCATTTTTGGTAACACTTCACTGGCAAAGAGTGCTTTAAGCCCGTCGCTTGGCTTCGGTGTTACTATTTCTGTTTTCTCTTTACCTAGCTCGCTGATTATTTGTATTTGCCACTCTTGTAGTCTATTTGTTTCGCTGGCTGCTAGCTCTAACGCATCGCCAATCACAGCCTCTGTAGCCTCTTTGGCACCAACCTCCACCATGTTGATGTTGCCGTCTTTACCACATGCCAAAAGGTCCAAACTTTCGTTGTCTGCTGTGCGCTGTGAGTAGCTAGGGTTGATTATAAACTCGTCGTTACCGTTTACTCTACCTATACGTACCGCGCTCACAGGACCAGCCCAAGGTATATTGCTTGTGCCAAGTGCCAAGCTGGCACCGATTACTCCAAGCACATCTGGGTCCTCCTCATCAATAGCAAGCACTGTTGCTATTACCTGTATGTCGCGACGCATGCTCTGGTCAAAGAGTGGGCGTATTGTGCGGTCTATCACGCGAGCGCTAAGCACTGCCTCCTCGCTTGGCATACCCTCCTTCTTACGGAATCGGCCTCCAAGTATGGCACCAGCCGCGTAAAACTTCTCCTCAAACTCCACAGATAGCGGAAACCAGCTCTGGCCCTCGCGCTCACGCCCCATCACGGCTGTAACCATTACAGCTGTGTTGCCATAACGCATTATTACAGAGCCACTGGCTTGGTCTGTTAAATTTGTAAACTGTGCGGTAAGCGTCTTGCCGCCCATATCTATGCTGTACTCCTTGTGTACAATACTTTTAGGAAATGCTTCCATAATTTCTCTTTATTTAAGAGCTTCCGAAATTCAGAATTGAACATTTCTTGCCAAGTTCAACACTGTATCCGAAAACTCACACTATTAATAGAGTGTACTATACCAGACTGCAGCAATTTACCCAAATAGAATGACATCTGATGTCGTTCCTAGAGACTACAGACCCACTATTCCACAAGGCGGGTTTTTATTATGAAACGCTCTTGTCCTATCTTGTCCTAGGTGCCACCTAGGACACTGGCATTACTCAAATAAATCCGCATGAGTGCCGGTGCGTTCGTATGTAACAGTATCTTTCTCATCATCAAGATAATAAATCAGCAACCAATCGGGGGCTACGTGGCACTCCCAGTAGCCAGAATATGTGCCTCCTAACTTATGCAGACGACATGCGACTGGAAGCGTTTTATTTGCTTCAATCAGTATTGCTATCTTCTTTAACTTGTTTATATCCCACCCACGCTTTAAACATCGCTTATAATCTTTGCGAAATCTGTTTGATGTCTCGGGGTGTCGCATACCCTCTTTATTTATCAGACTTAGTAGCAAATTCTGCATCAAGCTCAGCAAACATTTCTGCGGAAGATGTATATGTCTTTAGCCGTCCAGCCTTACGGTCAGCCTCACTTTCTTTAAGTGCGGCAATAGTCTCAGCATTTGGTACTTTTGCTTGAAAAGGTAACCCTGCGTGAAATGAAATTTGACTCATAAACATAGAAATTGCCTCGCTAGTGCTTAAGCCTATCTTGTGTAACACTTTCTCTGCGCTTCTTTTAATATCTGGACGAATGCGTGTGCGTATATATGCTGTTTTGTTCATTGTTGTACTCATTCCACAATTGTATCCCATTTGGGACACATGTCAAGAAAGATTAATGCCCGAAGAAACCTCTTGCCTCTTTGTCTGGAGCTTGGATTAGTAAAACTCCGTGCTCACTTGCGAATTTTTGCACCACTTTATCTTTTACCGAGCCGCTGGTGGCAAAGATTGTCTTAATGCCGGCATCTGCGAGTATCTCTACCC
>CAZWKW010000004.1:0-2301 GCA_964634115.1 uncultured Candidatus Saccharibacteria bacterium
TGTAATCATTGATGCTACGCTGTCGCCTGTCTTTAACTTCATTATTCTCACGCCACCAGTAGCGCGACCAAGCGTAGGAACTTCGTCAAGAGCGGTACGTATTACTACTCCCTTCTTAGAGATTGCTACAATCTCTCCTCCATCACGATCTATCACATTCGCACCAATAAGCTCTTTGGTCTTACTGTTTATGTTTACTGTTTTAATACCACTTCCGCCGCGCTTTTGCACTTTATACTCGCGCATCTTGGTCTTCTTGCCGTAGCCTGTGGATGTTAATACCAATAGTGCCTGCTTCTCGCTCCCCTTCTTTACTACTCCAGAGCCAATTATTATGTCGTCTTTGCCAAGACTCATACCCTTAACTCCTGCTGCCACACGACCCATTGCACGTGTATCACTCTCTTTAAAGCGTATAGACTTACCAAGCTTGGTTACTAGTACTACATCGTCGCCCTTCTTTACAAAGTGCGCACCACGAAGCCTGTCGCCACTTGCCAATTTAATACCTATAAGTCCACTCTGGCGCACATCAAAGAATTGGCATGCATCTGTCTTCTTAATCGTACCTCCTCGGGTTACCATTAGTAGTGCCAAGTCGTCGCAGTTCTTTATATCTTTTGGCATCGGTAGTACAGAGGTTATCTCCTCATCTTGTGTAAGCGGGAGAAAGTTCATAATACTTTTGCCCTTAGTAGAGCGCTTGCCCTCCGGGATCTCATACATCTTAGTTTTATATACCTTGCCAGAGTCACTGAAGAATAAGAGCTCTGAGTGAGCGCTGGCTGTAAGGAAAACAGACACAACATCCTCCTCTTTAGTGCTCATGTCTATTACTCCTACCCCACCGCGCTTTTGTAATTTAAATTCGTCTGGGCTTGTGCGCTTAATGTAACCACCCTTGGTAAGCACCAGAGTATATGCGTCATCTGCAATAAGGTCCTCCATAGAGAAGTCTTTAGTACCGCGCTTCATTATCTTTGTGCGTCTTTCGTCTCCGTGCTTTTCTGCTCCCTCCTTGAGCTCACTTTTTATAACATTCATTAGCTTGGTCTTACTCTTAAGCAGTGCTGTAAGCTCTTTTATAATCTTTTGTATTTCTTTGAGCTCGTCTTCTATCTTCTTGCGCTCTAGGTTAGCCAACTTTTGCAGGCGCATCTCTAGTATTGCTGTAGCCTGAATCTCAGAGAACTTGAAGGTCTTCATAAGAGCTGCGTGCGCTGTAGGCACATCCTTACTTGCCTTTATAAGCTTGATTATCTTGTCTATATTATCTAGCGCCTTCTTAAGACCGAGCAATATGTGCTCGCGTGCTTTAGCCTTATCTAGCTCGAATTGTGTACGACGTGTTACCACCTCTACCCTGTGCTTAATGTACTCATCTAGCATTGCCTTAAGGCCGAGTGTCTTGGGTATACCGTCTACCAGCGCGAGTGTATTATAGTGAAATGTCTCCTCTAGCTGAGTGTGCTTGTAAATATAGTTAAGTACACTTTGTGGATGTGCTGTACTTTTGAGGTCTACTACCACACGAATGTCTGTGGTGGACTCATCGCGCAAGCCCTTTATGCCCTCTAGCTTCTTAGCGTGCACTAGATCTGCTATTTTAGTTATTAGGTTAGCCTTGTTTACTCTATATGGAATTGAGGTAATAATGATTTGGAATGTACCTTTCTTACCCTCCACTATCTCTGCCTCTCCACGCACTACCACACCACCTCGCCCTGTGGCATAGGCGTGTGCTATATCACGCTGGTTAAATGCCACGCAACCCGTTGGAAAGTCAGGACCCTTCACAAACTTAAGTAGGTCCTCAGTGTTAGCCTTTGGATTGTCTATCAGGTGCACTGTTGCATCCACTACCTCGCGCAGATTGTGTGGCGGTATATTGGTGGCCATACCCACGGCTATGCCGAGGGTACCATTTAGCAACAGGTTGGGTAGTGCTGCTGGGAGTACAGTAGGCTCTTGGTGTGTGTTGTCGTAGTTGGGGCGAAAGTCTACAGTATTCTTTTCCAAGTCCTTGAGTAACTCACCTGCAACACCCGACATCTTAGCCTCGGTATACCTCATAGCAGCAGCCGAGTCGCCGTCTATAGAGCCAAAGTTACCTTGCCCTATAACAAGTGGGTACCTAAGAGAGAAGTCTTGCGCCATATTTACCATCGCATCGTACACAGAGGTATCACCGTGTGGGTGGTACTTACCAAGTACCTCACCTACCACAGAGGCAGACTTCTTCGTCTTGGCACCTACCGTTAAGCCAGTCTTGTGCATGGCGTAAAGTATACGGCGGTGCAC
>CAZWKW010000004.1:2401-8444 GCA_964634115.1 uncultured Candidatus Saccharibacteria bacterium
CTTTTTGGCTGGGTATCCTCTATATACATATTACCGTCTTTGTCATAGCGTATCTTCATAAAGTTATCTGTTGCCTCCTCTATAGTGCTTGTGGCGAACCTTTGTGCACCCACTGCTCCTGTCTTACCCTGCAATTCTTTATACTCCCCTGTTACAGAGTTAATGACATCGCTCGTCTGGTCTACTATCTGGTTAAGGCTTGCTGCGGCAGAGGCAGTCTGAGCCTTAACCTCATTATTACTTATTGCCGAGCGCCCACGCAGAAATGATGTAGTGGCCCAAACTAATACAAGAGCAACTACAACAATAACTGCCATAGTGGCAGCAAAGGCTACCCTTTCCTCCTCCGGCCTTTCTTTTAAGTCTGATATAAATGTCATGATTGTATAACTACAACACTACCTGTGTGCTCCGCGAGGTCTCTCTTTTTTATTGTTAGCTTCTCCACTGCCTTTACTCCCTCTGCTCCCGCCTCTTTTAAGAACTCCTTAAGTGCACCCTTGGCCCCAAGCCCGTCAAAATGCATTGGTATTACCACCTTTGCCTCAAGACTTACCGCAAGCGCCTGTGCGTCGGCTGGCGTAAGTACACCATCGTTACCAACAGGTACAAAGAGTATATCCACCGAGTCCATATCTTCTGTAATACTAAAGTCCATCGCCTTCTTATCCTTAAGGCTTCCGAGAAAGAGCAAGTTCATACCTTCTAGGCTCACTGCGTATATTGTGTTTATAAGTTCCCCTCCATTGTAGCCGCTCTGTGTGGGCAGGCCATGCACAAACACAGATTTAACCTCGTACTCTCCTGGACCGTCTATTATATGTAAGTCCTTACCACTACGAGAGACCTCATCTGTGCCATTAAAATCTGGGTTGTTAAGCGACACTAATGCGATGTCTGCGCCGAATTTAGTTGTACCAATTTTGGACTTTTTAGAGATTGGATTAAACGCGAGCACAGTATCGCCAAATGTTACTTTAAAAAATTCTCCCTTGTGGTGTGTAATTATCATAGGCACATCTTAACATTTCTCCATTCTCTTGACTACTCTCTACCGCAATCCGTACTCACCTTTTATCTTTCCTACTGTTCTGTATAATCAGCACATGCAAAAAGAATTAGAAAATCACGCTTTCATAGACGGACAGAATTTATACAAAGGAGCAGAAAATTTAAACTGGGAATTGGATTACATGCGTCTTCGCATTCACCTCAAAGAAACATATGGGGTCAAGAAAGCTTTCATCTTTTTGGGATATCTGAAAAAACACGAACCACTTTATAAATACTTACGTAAGTGTGAGTTTGAATTAATTTTTAAGGAGGTAACTCATGACAAGCACGGAAAAGCAAAGGGTAATGTTGATGTGCTAATGACATTGCATGCACTACTCAAGACAGGCGCATATAGAGGTGCGGTAATAATTACAAGTGACGGCGATTTTGCACCACTGGTTGAGCATCTACTATCAATTAACAAGTTCAACAGAATACTTTCCCCAGAATACGAGACATGTTCGTGGCTATTGCGTAAATACGCAAAAAATAAGGTGGATTATTTAAATAAAGCAGAAAAGAAATTGAAAAAGCACCCCTAGGGACGGAACCCTTCGGCGTGCATTTTTCATACCAATACGTATATTGTATAAGATATAATAATCATGTCAAGAGAAAAATTAACATTTAAAGAATTAACAAGCAGCAGCGAGGTGGAGCCACGTGAACTTTACGATCTGGCACCTTTTACACAAGCCTGGTTTTATGGGCAGTGGCAAGAGGCACTCGGCAAGAAGGTGCGACACTTTGCAATAATGACAGGCGGCGAGTCGATACTATATATGCAGCTTGTGCCATGCCCGCTGACACGAGGTAAAATTTACTACACATGCCCCTACGGTCCAGTACTCACCCCAAACTTGGCGGTTGAACCACCAAGTGAGGTGCTCAACCTACTTGATGCTGAACTTAAGAAAATAATGAAGAAGGATAACGCCGTGTTTACACGCTTAGACTTCAGCCCTTCTCTTCCACTTAGTACTTCGACTACTAAGTTTGTGAAGGGGCCATGGTGGAGTGTGCATGGGGCATGCTTTCAGCCCCGTGTGGAGTGGTGGTTGCCGCTAAAAGAGAGTGAGGAGGAGATACTCGCCGGCATGCACCAAAAGACTCGCTATAATATACGTCTCGCATCAAAAAAGGGTGTAGAAGTAGAAATTGTGGAAGAGGATTTGCTCGATTACTTAGAAGACTTCTACGCAGTACAAGCAAATACTGCTCGGCGCAACGAATTTCAGCTACATGAGAAGGAGTACTACAAAGCAGTGCTAGCAAGTGCAGAGAAGAACAAGAACGGCTACCTAGCAGTGGCCCGCTACGAGGACAAAATACTTACAATTAACTTTATAATTAACTATGGCAGTATTGCGATGTTTGCCTTTGGTGGCTCGGTAGACGAGCATCGCAACCTTATGCCGAGCTATGCTGCGCACTGGGAGGGTGCTAGGCATGCCAAGGCGCTGGGCATGAAGTATTACAACTTTGGTGGTTACTTCGATAAGAATGGGCCAAGGATGAAGCCCTCAACACTCGTAAAGCGCGAACGCTTCAGCACATTTAAGCGCAAATTCGGCGGACAAGAAGTACGTCACGGAGACTTTTACGATTGTGTGGGTAAGCCGCTATGGTATGCTCTGTACATGCTGCACAAATTTTTTAGACACGTGTAGCTAAATAATGAAGAATTTAATAAAAAAAATACTTGGAGAAAAGTTAGTGCTACTGTATCACCACTTGGTGGCTAGGCTTGCATGCCTATGGTACAGAAATCCTTCACAAAAGCTTACAGTAATAGGTGTTACAGGTACCAAGGGTAAAACTACAACTTCTAATTACATATGGGCCACGCTAAATGCCGGAGGTATTAAAACAGGACTGCTAAGCACAGTAAACTTCCGTATTGGCGACTTAGTGGAGGTTAACGACAGACACATGACCATGCCAGGGCGCTTCTTTGTGCAGCGTAAACTCCGCGAGATGGTGCAGGCTGGCTGCACACACGCAGTGGTAGAGACTCCATCTGAAGGTATTAAGCAACATCGTGCAAGCTGTATAGATTACTCAACTGCCATATTTACCAACCTATCCCCAGAGCACTTGCCAAGTCACGGAAATAGTTTTGAAAAGTATAAGGAGGCCAAGGGTAAGCTTTTCTCCTTCCTTGGCAAGCACGAGGGTGAGACCACTATACTAGCCAATGCAGACTCGGAGCACTCCTCTTACTTCCTCTCCTTTCCTGCTACACATAAGATTACCTACGCGCTAGACACCTCGGCAGACTACAGGGCAGAAGATATAGAGGAAGCGCAAGATAGCGTAACCTTTAGTATTAACGGTACTCGCTATACCGTGCACTCGCCGGGGCGCTTTAATGTATACAATGCACTCCCAGCAATAATAGTGGCTAAAAATCTTGGGGTAAGTAATGAGGATATTAATAAAGGACTCAAAGAGATTGGTACAATACCAGGACGAATGGAAGAAATTAAAGAAGGGCAAGACTTTAGAGTATTTGTGGACTATGCACACGAGAAGAGTAGCATGCGCGCTGCCCTCGCGGCAGCACGCACTCTCGCCGGCGCGCACAATGTGCTGGTGGTGTTGGGTGCTGAGGGCGGCGGCAGAGACAAGCACAAGCGCAGTGAGATGGGAGTAGCAGCTGCAGAACTTGCCGACTATGTAGTGGTGTCTAATGTAGACCCGTACGACGACCCTCCGATGGAGATTATAGAGGACATAGCGAGTGCTGTAGAGGCAGAAGGCAAAGTGCGTAATGAGAACCTATTTACAATAGAAGACAGACGAGAAGGTATAAAAAAAGCTCTAAGCCTTGCGGCTACTGATGATATTGTACTTATAACAGGCAAAGGTGCTGAGCAAAGCATGCTCATAGCCGGTGAAGAAATCAAGTGGGACGATAGAAAAATAACAAAAGAACTATTGCGAGGACTACAAAAATAAGTATACTACAGGGCACATTATTATTAGTAATTGTACTAGACTAATCTTTGCCTGCAGCACAACGGCTGACTAGGAACGCACGCAAAAAGCTAGGACAATAATTTATTATGACAAAAAACGAAGAAATTAAGACGGACGAAGTAGTCTCTAAGAGCCCAATGGACGAACTGGTAGACCAAATAAAGCAGCCTCCACAATTGGGAGACGTTGTTGAGGGTCCTGTAATAAACATAGACCGCGGTAGAATCTACATAGACCTCTCACCGTATGCCACTGGTATAATTTATGGTCGTGAGTACCTATCTGCACGCGACATATTAAAGAATGTTAACGTAGGCGACACCATAGCCGCTAAGGTAGTAGATATAGACAACGAGGACGGTTACGTAGAGGTATCATTGCGCGAGGCACGCCAAGCTCTTATATGGGGTGAGGCAGCAGATGCATTGAGCAAAAAGACAATACTCGAGCTCCCAGTAAAAGAGGCAAACAAGGGAGGCCTGATTATAGAATGGCAGGGTATCCCAGGCTTTTTGCCAGCCTCACAGCTCTCGGCTGAGCACTATCCACGGGTAGAAGGTGGTGATAAGGATGCAATATTTGTGGAACTTAAAAAGCTTATTGACACTAAGATATCTGTAATAGTAATAGCTGCAGAACCTAAAGAGCAAAAGCTTATATTCTCAGAGAAAGGATTAGATAGTAAAGACAAGGCGGAGCTTGTACTGAGCTATGAGGTAGGTGATGTACTAGATGGAGAAATTACAGGAGCAACAGACTTTGGTGTATTTGTAAAGATCGGAGAGAACTTAGAGGGGCTCGTGCATATATCAGAAATGGACTGGGCACTTGTGGAGGATCCAAAAAGCCGATTTAAAGTTGGAGAGAAGGTGAAGGTGAAGGTTATAGAAGTTAAGGATGGCAAAGTATCACTCTCGATTAAAGCTCTTACCGAGGATCCGTGGAAGGGTGCGGCAGCAAAATACAAAAAAGATGATGAGGTAAACGCAGTAGTAATTAAGTACAACAAGCATGGTGCACTTGCCTCTATAGAGGAGGGTGTGGCTGGCTTGGTACACGTATCAGACTTTAGCACACCAGAGGAGCTTCGCGAGGCACTTATGCTGGGCCGATCATATCCATTCACCATATCCGTATTTGAGCCAGACTCTCACAAGATGACACTCTCGTTTAAGAGTGATTCCTAAACTTGTCTGCCTCATAACTTCCCAGTACTTTGAGCTCACTTGCGTAGTGCGAGAGCTCTAAGAGTGCTTGCTTAGCCTCTTTTGTGTCCCTTCCTCCCTCAAACTCAAGATAAAAAGAAGCACCACCATTACCAAGCATTGGTATAAAGCTCTCAAGCTTGATCATGTTAATACCAGCAGTAGCAAGACCTGCAAGTGATTTGTAAAGGGATGCTGGTATATTTTTAGTTTTGTAAAAGATACTTGTAATTAACTTTTTGTTCTCCATATTCTCGTGCTCC
Source organism: uncultured Candidatus Saccharibacteria bacterium (assembly GCA_964634115.1). GTDB lineage: Bacteria > Patescibacteriota > Minisyncoccia > Phycocordibacterales > UBA2100 > S143-145. The sequence goes on from CAZWKW010000004.1 coordinate 7,908, forward strand.
TTCGGCTCTGTGTATAACACTACAAATCTTGTTACATTGTCTGTATTTGTATTTATATCTTCGGCAAGAATCTTAACCCCATCTGTAAGCTCCGCAGCCTCGCGGGAAGCAATAGCCGCACTACCAACTCTACCGGGCTTGCTTATATATTTAACCGCAGCGGCAGTGTCCCCAAATGGTATCTCCTCTAGCTTGTATTGCCTTATAAAGTTGTTGCATTGTGCTAGTGCTTGCGGATGGCTGTACACACGTTTAATATCTTTAAGCTCTGAGTCCTCCTTGCCTATCAACTGGTGCTTAACGTGAAAGAAATACTCACGTATTATGTGCAGCCCACTCTCTGGTAAAAGCGTATGCATGCTGGCCACACGCCCAGCAGTAGAATTCTCAATTGGTAACATCGCATAATCAGCATCTCCATCATGCACTGCCTGTACAGCCTCCTCAAAGGTTGCGTGGCCTACAAGTTCAGAATTTGGAAAGACCTCTCCCGCCGCACTATGCGAGTACGCTCCCGGCACTCCTTGATATGCTACT
>CAZWKW010000004.1:8544-17858 GCA_964634115.1 uncultured Candidatus Saccharibacteria bacterium
TTTAATTAAAATCATTCATCGCGCGTTGGATGCCTTGCTGTATAAACACGCCTAGAGCCTGTGCCGCACTCTGCACTTCTTTGTCTACCACTTGCCTATCCTTCTTTGAGAATTTCTTTAACACAAAGTCTATTACCTTTTGCTCGCCCTTTGGCTTCTTTATTTTGCCGCTTGCAAGTGTGGGAGCAATTCCAAGGCGCAGTCGGGTAAAATTCTTTGTGCCAACTGCTCTTTGCACACTCTCTACTCCCTTGTGTCCGCCAGAGCCACGAGCAAATAATATACGCAAGCTACCTAGTGGAAGGTCTAGGTCGTCGTGTACCACTAACATCTTCTCTGCAGCCTTTTTACTTGTTACGAGCTTCTTCACTGTGCTGCCAGACTTGTTCATAAAAGTCTCAGGGAGTACCAACTCTACTGTATGCTTACCCAGCTTACCTTTAGTGTAAAGCGCGTTTATCTTTTTATTAAACTCCCACTCTGGAAATTTATTTTGTACACGAAATACCTCCACGACCTCACGTCCCACGTTGTGTCGTGTGTCTGCGTACTCCTCGTCTGGGTTGCCTAGACCTACTACTAAATACTTCATCTCGTTAGAAACTTACTTAATAACTCTGAGTAACTATTCGGAATTATATCATTTTTTATGCATATATTTCTAACGGGATTCATTACAAAACCATCTCATAATACAGATTTGGTGTCAATGCCAAGAGAGTAGTAGAATGCTTGCATGAATCTCACCAAGAAATTTTTAAATTTTTTTAGAGAAACTCCAAACGAGAATACAGGCCAAGTAGAATTAAAAGCAGAACCAAAAGAAAGCAGGGCTGAGCAAACGAAAAGTGCACTCGCCTTTGCACTTATTGTGCTTGCCATAGTGCTACCTATACGCATCTTCATAGCCAAGCCGTTTATAGTCAGCGGCACATCCATGTATCCAACATTTAACACGTGGAACTACCTAATCGTAGACCAAGTAACCTACAAACTAGAGGACCCTAAGCGTGGAGACGTTATAGTGTTTAAGTATCCGCGTGATCCATCACGCTTCTTCATCAAGCGTATAATAGCCCTCCCTGGAGAAACCATCACACTAGAGGGAACCACTACAATCATAAAAAATACAGAGAACCCAAATGGATTTATATTAGAAGAGCCTTACATCTCTCCTGATCACACCAAAATAGACGACATGACTGTTACACTCGGGCAAGGAGAATACTTTGTAATGGGAGACAATAGACGCTCTAGTGCAGACTCTCGCTACTGGGGATCTCTCAGTGACTCAAACATAGTGGGTAGAGCACTGGTGCGCCTGTTTCCATTCGCTCAAGCAGAGACTATGCCAGGAGCTATAGAATATTAATTTAATTGTCTTGATATGTTAACACTCGCTCAAACATCACACTCTAATACTTCTACACTTTTAAATTCTGCTCTTAATACTCTAGAGCACTACGGATTTGAACCTGCAAATAGTATCCCATGCTTTAAAAATGCAAAGCAAAATTTATGTATGGTGCGAGAGCTCTCATATGTATTACCTCATGAGCGTAAGTTGGCACGTATTACAAAAAAATGCCTAGAAAATGGAGCACACTTAGGGCGCAGACCTAAACTCATGTACAATTTAGAAAAAGTATCAAAGACTGGAACCTCCTCATCTCTTGGTCTACATGTAATAGGTACAGATAGCACAGTCGCAGAGATAACTCTAATTAGCACCATCAATACACTTTTAAAAAAGTTGCAAGTTAAGAACTCAGTAGTACATATAAACAGTATTGGAGACAGAGACTCTAAGGCAAAGTTTGTACGTGATTTATCTGCGTATATGCGCAGCGTCTCTAACGACCTACCAAGCTACGCACAGAATGATATGGAACAAAAGAATGCGCTACTTGCACTTGTGCACCTAGCAGATCACGAGCACCCAATAGCACGCTGCGCCCCCAACCCTGTAGAGTACTTGAATGACGAAAGTCGTACTCGCCTGCGCAAAATCTTGGAGTACATGGAAAACACAGGTATAAACTACGAATTAAATCCTGCCCTTGTAGGCTCACACGACTGCTGGACACACACAATATTTGAGGTACGTGCACCTCAAGACGACATATACGTACCCATAGTATCTGGTGGTAGGTACAATACTCTCGCTCGCAGGGCATTCAACAGAAAGTTGGCGTCAGTTGGAGCAATTATAGAATATCAGGTACACGGCAAAACTTCTCATAAGACAAAGGCAAAACCTAAGAAGCAAAAATTCTTCGTTACTTATCTTGGTGAGCAGGCTCGCGTGCGAGCGTTTAGAGTATTAGAGGATTTTTATGATGCAGGTATCCCTATAGCTAAGTCTATTGCACACTCTCATATAGGCGGCCAGATAGAGGATTCCTATAAACTTGAAGTTCCATATTTAATAATCATAGGACACAAAGAGGCAGTGGAGGGTACAGTAATAGTGCGCAATACAACAACCCGAGTACAAAAGGTAATCCCAGCAACACAGCTTATAAGCTACGTAACTAGACTTAAAGTTTAGGTTATGATAAAGTGTCGCCACAATGGCAAAAAATGTAGTAGTAACAAAACAAGGCAACGAATATACGCAGCAGGTATTGCGTAAATTTACACAGAAGATGCGTGGCTCGGGTATTATTCCGCATATGCGCAAAATCCGCTATCGCGCTCGCCCGGCCTCTAAGTTTTTATCTAAAAAGAGGGCGCTGCGCCGTATTATGCGAAGTAACCTTTTCGAAAAGCTAATCAAGGAGGGTAAGCTCTCAGACTCAGTACGTGGCAAGCGCGTAAAGTGGGGTAAATAATAGCCAGGAGAAATGTTGGATATACGAAATACGACGAAAAAGCGACCAAGGGTCGCTTTTATTGATATAAAAAATGATATTCTAGGCAAGCGCTACGAGCTCTCGCTCGTGCTCTGTGGCAAGCACCTTATGCGCCGCTTGAGTGTGCAATACAAAGGTAATGCCAAGCACACTAATGTACTCTCCTTCCCTATCACAAAATCTGAAGGTGAGATTTTTATAAACGTACACGAGCAAAATATTACTCACCTCTTCATCCACGCCTGCCTGCATCTAAAAGGCCTATCTCATGGAAAAGAAATGGAAAAGTTGGAAGATAAGTATTTTAGTCATTACCAATAAAGTAGCAACGAAATAAATAGTACTACGAAAAATAGGATGAGGAGTCTGTACTCTGTGGGGCGGAGCTTGTTTAGAGTTTTACGAATCGGCGTACCTGCTGCCGCGCGTTTTACTGCATCTGCTGATGCATCCACCACCCACTTAAACAACCAAGAAAATAGAGCCACAAATGCATCTCCAACGGCAAAGAGCGACCACGCTCCAAATATAAGGAAGGCAAATATAACAATCATAAACATAACTATAGGAGAAAGCTCAGTAACCCAATTAACCAAACCTATAAGATTCCACATGTTGGCCATTAGAAAGAGAGCGATGAGTGCACGCGTTGCTCCCTTAATATACTCACGCGATTCTGCCGTCTTCTCCTTAGCGAAGACATAACGTAAAAGAAATCCAAAAAACGCAAGAATAGTAGCACCAAATAGTGCAGGAATGAGAGTGTTAATAGTATTGCTAAAAACAAAAAGTGCATCCATATACAGATAGTGTACTGTACGCAAAATAAAAATACATAAGTAGACTGTGGACAATTATTTTATGTTACAATGTGCACATGAGAAAGAGTGTAGTTACAGGTATAGATATTGGCACTTACCATATTAAAGTTGTAGTAGCCGAGTTGGGAGATTCTGGAGCTCCTCCACGTATAATAAGTGCCGGCTACGCCAAGAGCCGCGGGTTGCGCCATGGCTACATAATGAGCTCTAAAGACATCGCTAAAAGCATAGATACGGCAATCACTCAAGCACAAAATGACAGTGGTGTAAAAATACGCAGTGCCTATATCTCGTTTGGTGGAGTAGGTCTAGATGAGGTGCGTGGCAACGGCAAGACTCTTGTATCTCGTGCCGACACAGAGCTAGGAGAGCACGACGTTAGCGAGGTTATTAAAAATGCAAAACATAACGTAAGAGAAAAACTAGTAAACAAAAAGATACTACACTCTATACCACTAACATTTTACCTAGATGGAGAGCCTGTGCTAGGTAACCCTGTGGGCATGCATGGCTCTAAGCTAGAAGTGGAGGTATTGTTTATCACAGCTCTAGAGCAACATTTAAACGATCTTATAACTACTGTAGAAGAGCTAGGCATAGAGGTACTAGACACTACAGCTGCCCCCATAGCCGCTAGCCTTGTAACGCTAAACAAAACACAAAAGATGGCTGGATGTGTATTGGTGAATGTGGGTGCCGAGACTACCTCGCTTGCCATTTTTGAAGACAATATACCAATCTCTATAAAGGTGCTCCCAATCGGCTCGTCTAACATAACTAACGACATAGCACTAGGCCTTAAGGTACCACTAATAGAAGCCGAACAAATAAAACTAGGAGCAGTAACAGGCACAGACTACCCTAAGAAAAAGCTAAGCGACCTAATAACAGGTCGCCTCAAAGATATCTTTAAACTTATAGACGCACACCTCAAGAGCTTGGGTAAGGCAGGGCTCTTACCTGCTGGTATTATCCTTACAGGAGGAGGCTCTGGAGCGGTAGACATAGACACGCTAGCAAAGAGCTCTCTAAGGTTACCTAGTGAGGTGGCAGCACTGCGCTTTGGCGCGCAGACTCTTAAAGATTCGTCATGGGCGGTTGCTTACGGACTTTGTATACTATCGGCCAACAATACAAACTCTCCCAGCCTACTTGGCGTACGTGGTGCCAGTATTGGCAGCGCCTTTGACTGGATTAAAAAGTTTTTGCCTTAAGCGCCTTTTGTGTTAGAATCCTACAACTATGGCAAAACAAGTAAAACCAGATGTAGAAAGCTTCGCCCGTATACGTGTTATTGGTGTTGGTGGCTCGGGCAACAACGCTATTAATTACATGATTCAGTCTAAGGTGCGAGGTGTGGACTTTATAGCGGTAAACACAGATGCACAAGCCTTGCACAACTCCCCAGCAAAAAAGAAAATCCACATAGGTAAAAACATTACACGAGGACTCGGTACAGGTATGGATCCAGAGCTAGGGCGTCGCGCAGCAGAAGAAACTCAAGAAGAAATACAAGAAGTTCTCAAGGGCTCAGACATGGTATTTGTAACTTGTGGTATGGGCGGTGGCACAGGCACAGGAGCGGCTCCGGCAGTAGCAGCAATAGCACGCGAGCTTGGAGCATTAACTATTGGTGTTGTAACCAAACCCTTCACCTTTGAAGGACATCAAAGAGAGAGTATCGCAAACTCTGGAATAGAAGAACTTAAAAAGCAGGTAGACGCACTTGTAATGATACCAAACGACCGCATCTTCGCAGTAGTAGACGAAAATACAGGGATCAAAAATGCATTTGCACTCTGCGACGATATATTAAAGCAAGCCGTAGAGGGAATCTCTGACCTCATAACAACACCTGGCATTATTAATGTAGACTTTGCAGATATCCGTGCCGTAATGGAGAACGCGGGCTCGGCACTAATGGGTATAGGCAAAGCCTCAGGAGAGAAACGTGCAATACACGCTGCACAGGAGGCCATTAACTCGCCGCTCTTGGATGTGTCTATTGACGGTGCCACGGGCGTGTTATTTGCTATAGCAGGTGGAGATGACATGGGCATGATGGAGGTGCAAGAGGCAGCAAATGCCATCACCTCCTCTGCAGACCCAAATGCGAAGGTTATATTCGGTGCTATCAATGATGAAAACTTAAAGAAGGGAGAGATAAAAATTACGGTTATAGCCACTGGCTTCCCTGAGGGCAATAAGGCTACTGATACCCCATTTTTTGCTAGCTCCAAGGATGAGAAGGGAGAGAAAAAAGAAGCGACAATAGTACAACCAATTAAGAAAAGTGAACCTATACAGAAAGTAAAGGTAGAGAAGCCAGTAAGCCCAAAAGTAGAACCTAAGAAGAAAGACCAAGACGATGACTGGAGTGCTATCCCCTCTTTCTTACGTAAGAAGTAGGTTATAATATTTGCATGACAAAAGAGATGCACCAATTAATAATAATAGGTGGCGGGCCAGCCGGAGTAACTGCTGGTGTGTACGCTGCACGCAAGCTGCTTAAAACTGTGTTTATAACAGACGAGTGGGGCGGGCAGAGTACTGTATCTGATGATATACAAAACTGGATTGGCTCACCACACATTAGTGGCACAGACCTTGCTAAGAACTTTGAGGCTCACCTACGCGAGTATGCAGGCGACATTGTAAAAATTGTACATCCAGCCCGTGCAAAAAATGTGGAGAAAATTGATGGTGGATTTAAGGTAGAGACAGATAATGGAGAGATATACGAAGCAAAGACAGTTCTACTATCTGTGGGCTCCGCACGTCGTAAGCTACCAGCCAAGAATGCTGACAAGTTTGAACATAAAGGTCTAACCTACTGTGCCTCATGTGACGGACCGCTCTTCTCGGGCCGGGACGTAATAGTAGTTGGTGGCGGTAACGCTGGCTTTGAGAGTGCTGCGCAGCTTTTGGCATATGCTAAGAGTGTTACATTGTTTGAGTTTGGAGATACATTTGCAGCTGACGAGGTTACTGTGGAAAAATTAAAAAAGAACAAGAACTTTAAGGCTCTTACAAATGTAGAAGTTATAGAGATTATTGGAGAGCAATTTGTAACAGGTATTAAATACAAAGACAAAGCAAGTGACGAGGAAAAAGAAATGGAAACAGGTGGAGTATTTGTAGAGATTGGAATGATACCAAATACAGACTTGGTAAAAGACGTTGTCGAGTTGGATAAATCTGGCCGTGTGATCATAGACCCGCGCTCACAAAAAACCAGTACTGAGGGTATATGGGCAGCTGGCGACTGTACAGATGTACTCTATCACCAAAACAACATCGCCAGTGGCGATGCTGTTAAGGCACTTGAGGATATTTACGTTTACTTAAACGCTTAGACCAACTCTCTACCAACTTTGTAAACTGCAAATGTAGAGCCTACTGCTACAAGTAGCATAACTAGTACATAAAGTACATCGCTTGCTCCTGTATATGGAATGCTGCCAAGAGAGATCGTATTACCGTATGTTGTGTATCCTGTATTGTACTGTGGGTATGTGTTGCTACCATAGTAGTTGCCACCTTGGACTGTTACGGTCTTGGCACAGTAACCAACTCTACCAACTGAGTCTTGTACTGTCATGGTGTAGGTGGTGCTATCGTTAGGAGAGATTAGCCTACTGCCAGTACCAGTAACATAACCAATACCGTTATCTATCTGTGCAGAGTTAGAATGATACGCATTCCAAGTTAACAGAGCATTACCAGAGTACGAAAGTGAGTCACGGTCTATATCTATTGTACACGTTGGTGCCGGACCACCTGGGAAAGTATCTTTATATACGGTTACATTACATGTGTTAGAGCCGTGCTCGTTTGTTACAACAAGCTTAAAAGTTGTTGTATCTGTAATATGCTCCACAACTCGTGAGCTATTCTTCTGTACATAACCAATACCATTGTTTAGATATGCAGAACTTGCACCGTAAGAGCTCCAATCAAGAATCACAGAACCGTTGAAAGATACACTTCCAGGACTTGCAGTAATGTTACATGTAGGTGCTAAGTAATTGTAGTTATTGTTGTCGTTGTCTACGTCTACCTTTGCGCTACACTCACGAGAACCCTCAGCGTTTATAGCGGTAAGGGTGTAGGTAACGTCACCTGTAAAGCCAGTTAAGCTTACTGAGTCGTTCTGATTTACGTAACCTACCCCATTATTTATATACACCGAGTTTGCTCCTGTGGTCTTCCACTCTAGAGTAACAGTATCACCATATGCAATTGTAGTTGGACTTGCGCTAAGCGTACAAGTAGGTACGTTGGCTGCAGATACTGCATCTGGTAAAATCCCTCCAAATAATACGAAAAGAGATACTACAAATGCAACTCCAGATAAATTCTTATAAAATGTCATTTTTAATAGTTAGTATTACTAATATGCACACATTTTTAAATGCGCGGCAATACTAGCACGTTACTTGACAGATGTCAAGTACTATTACTTTATTGGTAGTATCTCCCCTGCCCCAATAATTCCGCCTGCGAGATCATATATCTTTGTAAACCCTAATTCGCGCATTATTTGCAAAGCTTGTCCAGAGCGGCTGCCACTACGGCAATATATAAAATATTGCTTATTTCTATCCATTTTTGCCAATTCAGCTTTAAAATCTGGACTGTAAAAATCAATCATCCGAGCACCTTCGTAGTGCCCAGCGTCATATTCGCCAATAGTGCGTACGTCTATAAGAACAGCCTCTGCCTTGCTCATTTCATTCCATTTTTGTGCGAACTCCTGTGGTGAGATTGTTTGCAAAACTGATGATAGCTCTGCTGCGTCTTCAGATTTGCATCCACCAAAGATACATAACTTACCAGGTAACGCAACGAGAATTGCAGCGCAGGCTATAAGTAATAATATAGTAATAATTATAATTTTTTGCATAATATTTGTATTTTAATCTTTTTTAAATATATAAATGTGGGCGATGCAGGGCTCGAACCTGCGACCTCGTCAACGTCAATGACGCGCTCTAGCCAACTGAGCTAATCGCCCATTACACTAAGTTGCACAATTATTACACTTTTAAATATCTAAAACAAGTAACCTCGTGGTCGTTTACAACTCCTACCGCCTGCATAAACGCATAAATAATAGTTGGTCCTACAAAGCTCATTCCCCTCTTTTTTAAATCTTTAGAAATCTCGTTTGAGAGTCCCGTTTCTGCTGGTATCTCTGCCATCACTCTAAACTTATTTTTAATCTGTATATTATCTACAAAGTCCCATAAATAAGCGCTAAAACTGCCAAACTCCTTCTGTATTTTAAGAAAGACTTTAGCATTGCGTGTTGCAGAGACCACCTTTAACCTGTTTCTTATAATACCTTCATTTTTTAGTAGTGTTGCATGCTTAGCAGCATTGTATCTTGCCACCTTCTCTGGATTAAAGTTATCAAATGCTTTTCTATAATTCTCTCGCTTTTTTAAAACTGTCTCCCACGAGAGACCTGCCTGAGCACCCTCAAGTACCAACATCTCAAAAAGAGTGCGGTCGTCATATATTGGTACTCCCCACTCATTATCGTGGTACTTACAGTACAGTGCACTATCCAGATTAACCCACTCACATCTATTCATAATGCTATACTATCTTTATGTCAACAGAATTTCAACAA
>CAZWKW010000005.1:0-17733 GCA_964634115.1 uncultured Candidatus Saccharibacteria bacterium
GATGTAGATGGAGAAGTGACAGTTACAACAACAGGCACAGTAGATACAGATACAGCAGGCACATACACTGTCACCTATACTGCAATAGATGCTGCAGGCAATGATGCAACCTCAGAGAGGCAGGTAAACATAGTAGAAGTAGAGTAACAGAATAGGAATAGGACAACTTGGCGGTTGAACCGCCAAGTCTTGTGATATAATATACTCAACATGGGAACAAGAAAACATTTACCATTTGCAGAAGGAGAGTATTATCATATATACAATAGGGGTGTAGACAAGCGCACCGTTACAAAAGATTGGAAGGACTCCGAGAGATTCTTGCAAAGTCTTGTAGAATTTAACACAATGAGACCAATAGGCAGTATATATGAGAATGCTTTTAATAAACTTGGCGGTTCAACCGCCAAGTCTGGGGAGAGGCTCGTAGAAATTGTCGCATACTGCCTTAATCCAAATCACTATCACTTGATACTCACTCCGTTAGTCAAAAAAGGTATAGAAAAATTTATGCAAAGACTCGGTACTGGATTCACACAATATTTTAATGAGAAACATAATAGGACAGGCTCCTTGTTTCAAGGTAGATTTAAATCATCACATATAGACTCTAACGAATACCTACTACATGTAGCTGCATATGTAAACCTAAATGACAAAGTACACCAACTTGGCGGTTCAACCGCCAAGTTGGTGCGGAGTAGTTGGGGTGAGTATATTGATGTTGATAAGAATGTTGCTAAAGAAAAAAGAAGACTGGAAATTTGTAATAAGGATATTGTACTCGGGCAATTTAAGAATAATAAAGAGTATGAGAAATCTGCAAAAGAGTCGCTGAAGTTTACTTTAGAGAATAGATACGATGATCCTGGTCTTGGTATGGATTTGCTTGCACAGGAGGAGTACCCAGAGAAGTTTGAGAAGAGGAATAAGTTGAAAGCAAAACTTGGCGGTTGAACCGCCAAGTTTGGGGTTTTGCTACTAGGAGGTTCTTCCTCCTATAAGCAGGTCTTGAAATTTCTCAAGCTCTGCCCATCTACCATCGCGAGCCAGACTAGCTTGGTCTATCCAGCTACTGGGATCATGCATGGCAAATCTCTCACCACCACCTTTTAGTATATCTCTTAACGTGTCAAGGTTTGAGTTTGAGAGGTCTTTTAGATTTTTGATACCTGCATTTTTAACTAACTCCTCTATTTTTGGCCCTATACCTTCTACTATTGTAAGGTCATCTTGTTGGTACTTAGCAAATGTGCTTGCCATACCTCCATCAGCTGCTAAAGAGGCACCTTGGTTATCAGAGTTTAATACCTTTTTTAATAAGTATCCAAGTGCAAAGGCACCTAGTAGCATAATGATTATCTCTAAGGTGGCACTTGAGCCATCGTAGGCTGTGATTATATTTTTAAGCATATTATATTAAATATTTAGATTTTTAATTTAAACTTTGCTCTGCTTGCACTTTATACTCTGCCTCGCAGAAGCCCTTAACCCCACAGGTATACCACCACCAACTAAAAGCACTCCACAGTACGAGTAGTACAAGTAGCAATACAATTTTTACCTTTTTATTCATAATTACGCACTCTATTAAATAGTCTACTAAACGACCAAGTTTAGTTTAAAATTAGCACTAAGCTCGAGCGATGGCAAGTAGCGTTACTTGCTTACAGCCGCTTGCCTCTAGAGTGCTTTTGATTTCTGCTAGGGTGGCGCCTGTGGTTACTATATCGTCTACTACTACTGCGTGCGCCCGGCGCACCTCGCTTGCCCCCGCCACCGAGAATGCGCCTCGCAGATTCTTGAGCCTTTGTGCCCTGCCTAGCTTGGTTTGTGGGGTGGTGTGCCTTGTGCGCATGAGCACATCTGTGCGCACAAGATTTTTAAAACTTTTGTCTATTTTTACCAGTTGCGTCAACATCCTTTCTATTTGGTTGAAGCCGCGCTCGCGCCGTCGCGCTTGCGAGATAGGTACGGGTAATATGAGTGTGCGACACTCACCAAAGGTGGACTCGTTTGCCATACTCTCTGCCAGGTAATCGTGAAGCACTCGCGCAAGCACATGGGCTGCAGCACGCGAATTATGAAATTTGAGTGAGTGCACCAACTCTCGCACGCGAGGAGAGTCGTACTCGGTAAGTGTTGTAACTTTTATACCAGCGGTCGTAGATCTTTGGCTTGGTATAAGCCGCAACGTGAGCTTGTTGCGTGCGAGCCTCTCCACGGTACGCTCTCTCTTGGTTTTGGGAAATATGAGGTCTAAAATTTGCATAAGCATGGTGAGCATATGTGTATAGTGTAGCATTTTACTCTTTGGCAGTGTGTTACAATACTTGGTACATGGGTCCCGTTAGAAATCTAAAACGGGAACATCTATGTATATCAAAATATGAGAAAGTTAATTAATATAAATTTCTAACAGGATGGGTATTTTAGATACAATTAAAGGCGCTCTAGTTGGAGCTACAGGAGGCGGCAGCGCCAGAGCTGCCCTGGGTATAGACATAGGCTCCAGTGCCATTAAGGTAGTACAGTTGCGTGGCAGTAAGGGTAAGGCAATACTAGAGACTTATGGCGAGATAGCTCTTGGCCCCTATATAGGCACAGAGGTTGGTAAGGTAACCAATCTCGGCTACACAGAGGTTGCCAAAGCGCTGATAGACCTAATGAAGGAGGCAAATGTAACGGCTCGGTCGGCAGGAGTCTCTATACCGTTTGCCTCTAGCCTTACCTCTATAGTGGAGTTTCCTAGAGTGGCAAGCAGTAAGCTTAAGCAGATGGTGCCGCTGGAGGCACGCAAATATATACCTGTGCCAATACATGAGGTAATGCTAGATTGGCTAGTAATACCAGATGACCCAAATGAGCGCGAGTGGTCACGTGCTCGCCAAGCCAAAATAGACCAAGATGGAGACAAGGCAGCGAACAAAGAAGACGACAAGATAGAAGTGTTACTCGTGGCAATACACAATGAGATTTTAAATAATTACCAGTCTATATCTAAGACAGCTGGGTTAAATACCGGTTTTTACGAGCTTGAGATATTCAGTACTATACGCTCTAGCTTAGGCCACGGTATTGCTCCGGTGATGATAGTAGATATAGGAGCGGCAAGCTCTAAGGTTTACATTGTAGAGCGAGGAATGGTGCGACTCTCTCACTTGATAAACATCGGCTCTCAAGAGATGACACTTGGGCTAACTAGGGCCTTTAGTTGGAGTTTTGAACGAGCAGAAAGAGTAAAGAGAGAGCATGGAATTGCAGAAGACCCAAATGCAGATAGGCCAGAGGAGGCATCCCAAATACGTGACACTTTGTTATCAACACTTGGGCGTATTTTTGCAGAGGTAAATCGGGTATTATTAAGTTATGAGAAGAAGTATGGTAAAGACATTTCCAAAGTAATACTTGCCGGCGGTGGCGCAGGGCTTGTGGGTCTAGATGAGTACGTTAAGAGTCAGGTACCAGTAGATGTGCAGCTTAGCGACCCATTTAGTAAGGTTAAGACGCCAGCATTTTTAGAAGAAGTATTACAAGAGGTTGGACCAGAGTTTGCAGTGGCGGTAGGGGCAGCACTTCGTAAATTGCGCACATAATATAAAACATGGAGTCAAAAATCACATCATCATTTATACCAGACCAGATGCCCGGTAGCGCGCCCAAGGGCTCTACTGTAAGTAGAGCAGCCAGTGGTGGTGTGGATATACTTATAGTTATAGCTATTGTTATATTTGCAGCTACAGTAGCTCTTTCTGCCGGAGTATTCTTATACGACAAGTATCTCACTGCTAACTCAGCGGCAAAGAGCGAGCAACTGCAAAGAGAGCGCAAGCTCTTAGAGCCAGCTACCGTTCGAGTGCTTATGCGCTTAGACAAAAGACTCAGCGCCGCATCTAGTGTGCTCTCTGCTCATACAGCGCCCACATCTTTGTACTCACTACTTGAGGATCTTACTCTGGAGTCTGTATATTTCAAAAATCTAGACTACTCTAGCAGCAAGGATGGAAACATAACTATCAAAATGCAAGGCAAGGCACAGTCGGTAAATGGTGTAGCATTGCAGGCAGACGTGTTTGGCAAAAATAGAGCAATTATTAATCCAATATTCTCTGGCCTTAACTTGGTTGTAGATGGAGTAGAATTTGAGGTAACAACCGAGATAGATCGCAAAGCGCTAAAGTATACTGCAGAGACAGCCAGCAGACAAAATAATCAAGATAATCTAAATGTAAACTTTTAATATACTATGGGTAAACTAATTACAATTGTCGTGTTGCTAGCAGTATCTGGAGGTGCGTTTATGCAATATATACGACCTACCTACGACCACGCACAGGAGGTTAAGGTTAAGGTGGCACGACTAGACGAGGCTCTCTCTAAAACACGCAATATACGGCGCGTACGCGAGTCTCTCTCTAGCCGTTTTGCGGAGTTTCCCGAGAGTAAGATAGAGAGATTGCAAAAGATGCTCCCAGACCATGTAGATAATGTACGTTTGGTGCTAGATATGGATGGTATAGCCTCTCAGTATGGCATGCGTTTGCAAAATGTAAGTGTACAAAATAGTAAAAAGTCCAACTCTACAAGGAGCGAAGGTGCTGCAGGCGCGGAGTCTGCATCGGGATTGGTTATAGGAGGTAACTCTGATGAGTCCTTTCAGTCTCTTGTGCTGCAATTTGAGATAGAGGCAACCTATGAAGAATTTTTGCTCTTCATGGGTGATTTAGAGTCTAGCTTGCGCATAGTAGATGTAGAGAAGTTGGCAATGTCACCAGCGGGTAATGATACTTCAGGAGGTGAGCCCAAGTACAAGTACAATCTATCACTTAGAACGTATTGGCTAAAGTAATTATTATGAACGTATTAAAACAGCACAAAATATTAATAATAATACTCGTGGTTGCGATTATACTTTTTGTCTTATATGGCATGTCTGACAAGACCCCAGAGACTACTCTTATGCGCTCACCAAGTTCTGCTGCATCTTCTCAAGATGAGCAAGAGATACTAACGCTACTTCGTGATGTGCAGTCTATTACGTTGGACGGCTCCATTTTTAAGGATCCAGCCTTTGCATCGTTGCGTGATTTTAGCAGAGAGATAATAGTAGAGCCTGCCGGTAAGGAGAACCCGTTTGACGCTGGAGCACCAATGAAAAGTAGAGAAAGTAGTGTAACTACTGATGTGGAGACCATAGAGTCAGCCCAAGACACCCCGCCTCAAGACCAAGCCACTCTACCTGACGCCCTATGATCTCCTTTGGTAAAGCCAGTCCCTCTGTAGAAGACCGAACTACGGTACCAGTGCGCTCTTTAGGTGATGATGTGCAAATCTCCTTTGATGTGCTAGACCATATACCGGAAGACTCTGCGACACATTACAAGATAGTACCACTTGGTATAGTTGACGGTGTACTTGAGGTGGGTATGGTAGACACCGACGACCTAGACGCAGTGGACGCACTGAACTTTATAGCTCGCAAGGCAGGGCTCCCATTTAAGATATTTAGCATTTCTCAAGCAGACTTCGAAAAGGTGTTGGCAATGTACCGTAGTCTTGGTGGTGAGGTTAGTCAGGCACTTACCGAGTTGGAGACCGAGCTGGTGGGTGACGCCAAGAATATACAAGCAGCAATAGATGAGCAAGAGCAAACAGGTAACACATATATTAAAGAGGATGCACCTGTTATTAAGATTGTAGCTACCATACTGCGCTACGCTGTAGACGGTAAGGCGTCAGATGTGCACATGGAGAGGACAGAGACAAAGGTTAAAGTACGCTTTAGAGTGGACGGTATACTTCACACGAGCTTGGTGCTACCAGCCAAGACTCACAGAGCAATAGTTGCGCGCATCAAAGTACTTGCCTCTATGCGACTAGACGAAAAGCGTAAGCCACAAGATGGACGTTTCTCTGCAACTATTGGAGGTAATAAGATTGACTTTCGTGTATCTACATTCCCCACATACTTTGGAGAGAAGATTGTTATGCGTATATTAGATCGTAAGCGTGGCTTTGTGCCGCTCGCTGATCTTGGATTTGGCGAACATAATCTAGAGATTGTAAGAAGCGCAATGAATAAACCGCACGGACTTATACTTATATCTGGACCTACAGGCTCGGGTAAGTCTAGTACACTTTACTCTATGCTTGCAGAGCTAGACCGCGAGACCAAGAACATACTCTCGCTTGAGGATCCTATTGAGTATCATATAGATGGTATTAACCAATCCCAAATTCATGCCGAGATAGGCTACACTTTTGCCAATGGATTGCGTACTACACTTCGTCAAGACCCAGATATCATCATGGTGGGAGAGATTCGTGATGGAGAGACTGCCAAGCTGGCAGTGCAAGCGGCACTTACTGGCCACTTGGTACTCTCTACCATACATACCAACAGCGCTATTGGTGTTATACCTCGCTTGGTAGACATGGGTGTAGACCCCTATCTTATAGCTCCTACACTCGTGCTCTCTATGGCGCAGCGTCTTGTGCGCAAGTTGTGCGAGGGTACTGGTGTGCAAAGACCGGTAGAGGAGGGAGAGCGCGAGATGCTCAGAAGAGAGTTTGCTTCTCTGCCACAACAATACCAACCTACGATACCAGACACACTATACCAGCCCGAGCCAACACAGGAGTGCCCAACTGGCTTGCGCGGGCGTCTTGCCGTGTTTGAGCTCTTGCCAAGTAGTCGTGAGCTTGAGCATGCAATACTCACAGATGCCTCAGAGGAGAATATAGAACAAATAGCACGCGCGCAGGGCATGTACACTATGAAGGAAGACGCACTTATGAAGTCCTTCGCAGGTCTTATACCATTTGAGGAGGTAGAGAAGCTTGGAGGGCAGCTCTTGGCAGAGTCTACTCAGATAGAAGCAACTAAAACATAATATGATACAATAATGACTATGAGTGAGGTAGAAGATAAAAAATATAGGATCCTGTTTTTAGATGACGATGAGTTTGTTACAGACATGTACAGCTTAAAGTTTAATCAGGGTGGTCACGACTTTCGTGCAGTATCAGACGCAGAAAGTGCACTGGAAGAATTGCGTAACGGCTTTAACCCCGACGCAATAGTTACTGACCTAATAATGCCAAAGATAGACGGGTTTAAATTTTTGGAGATGGCAAGAGATGAGGGGCTTATAGGCGATGCGGCTGTAATTGTGCTCTCTAACCAAGGAGAGACAGAAGATCTAACACGAGCCAAGGAGTTTGGTGCCGTGGGCCATATCATAAAGGCCAACACTATTCCTACAGAAGTCTTAAAGATTGTTATTGAACTTATCCGTAAACACCAAAGCTCTTAGCTAGTGACTAGGATCCTCCTAGAGCACTGGTGTGGATTATCAACAGATGGTGCAACACTGTATGTGTGTAGTACTGTATAATGTTGTGTATGGACTATACAAAGGCTCTGCAAAAATTCATAAATGTTTTGATACATCAGGGTGGTTCTGATTTACATATCTCGGCTGGGTCTTACCCAACTGTGCGTGTAGATGGAGCATTACTTGCCCTTAAGAATGAGCCAATACTAACTGGCAAGGATACAGCTGGCCTAGCTGAGGCTCTCATGGGCAAAGAAAAATTTAGCGAATTTGTAAAAACAAAGGAGGCGGACTTCTCGTACCAGATAGAGGGAGGCGACAGATTTCGTTGTAACACCTTCTTTCAGCGTGAGGATATAGGTATAGCCATGCGCCTTATACCTAAGACTATACGCACCATTGCAGAGTTAAATTTGCCCCCAGTGCTTGAGACATTTGCACGGCGCCAGCAAGGCTTCTTCTTGGTGGTTGGACCTGTTGGTCAGGGTAAGACAGCTACTCTTGCAGCTCTTATAGAGATGATAAACCAAGAACGCGCAGAGCACATAGTAACAGTAGAGGACCCCATAGAGTACATCTTTGAGCCTAAATTATCTTTGGTAGACCAAAGAGAGCTATACTTAGATACAAAAGACTTTGGTACGGCACTTCGTGGTGCACTTCGTCAAGATATAGACGTGTTGCTAGTAGGAGAGATGCGCGGACCAGAGACGATGGCGGCAGCCGTTACAGCAGCAGAGACGGGGCACTTGGTATTCTCTACACTTCACACCAATGACGCACCTCAAACAATCAACAGGATTATAGACACCTTCCCAGAGGGGCAGCAAGACCAAATACGCCTGCAGCTGGCCGCATCTCTTGTTGGTATATTCTCTCAGCGACTTATACCCCGCATAGGAGGAGGGCGAGTGCCAGCTTATGAGTTGCTCATTGCCAACAAGGCAGTGGCAAACTTAATACGAGAGAAACGAACTTATGAGATTAAAACAGTCATAGAAACTGGTACGCGTGAGGGCATGATAGACATGAATCGTTCACTAGCCGAGCTCGTTGCCAAGGGAGAGATTACACCAGAGTCTGCACAGCAACACTCACTAAATCCAAATGCACTAGAAAGACTCTTATAATATGGCATTATTTAATTATTCAGCAGTAGATAAAAGTGGTAATGAGCGCAAAGGTAGTATAGACGCTGTGTCTGAGAGTGTGGCAGTGAGTGCATTGCAGCGTCGTGAGCTTATTGTTTCTTCTATAAAGTCTAGTGAGGGTAGTGGCTCAATCTTTGAGAAGCAGTTTAATCTGTTTGCTGGTGTTAAAAATAAAGACTTGGTAATGCTCTCACAGCAGATTACCACCCTCTTTGAGGCGCAGGTGTCTGCTTTGCGGGCATTTAGCCTTCTTGCCTCTGAGGCCACTAGCCCCACATTACAGAAAGTCCTATTAGAGGTAGCTAGCGATTTACAGAGCGGCTCATCTATAGCTGTGGCTCTAGGCAAGCATCCTAAGGTATTTTCTAAATTTTATGTAAGTATGGTGCGCTCTGGAGAAGAGACTGGCAAGTTAGATGAAGCATTTGCCTTTATGGCAGAGTACATGGATAGAAACTATGAGGTAGCCAGCAAAGCACGCAACGCACTCATTTACCCGGCGTTCGTTATTGCTACGTTTGTTGCGGTTATGGTACTGATGCTTACTACTGTTATACCGCGCTTATCTAGTATAATTGTGGAGTCTGGCACTGAGGTACCAGTGTATACCAAATTTGTAATGGGGCTTGGCAATTTCTTGTCAAGCTATATTTGGCTTGTTGGTATTGGCATTGTTGTTGGAGGATTCTTTCTTATTCGTTATGCTAAGACAGATGAAGGGCACGATTATCTAGCAAGAGCCCGCCTAAACATCCCATATGTAGGGGACCTGTATCGTAAGTTATACATGTCTCGCCTTGCAGACAGCCTTAGCACCACACTTAAGAGTGGTATACAACTGGTACGAGGCATGGAGATAGCAGCTACAGTAGTTGGTGATCCAGTATACAGTGCGATACTCAGAAATGCAGCATCAGAGATTCAGACAGGTCGCAGTGCCTCTGAGTCACTTGGCAAGCATCCCGAGATCCCAGGTATTATGGTAGCTATGATGAAGGTGGGTGAAGAGACTGGTGACTTAGGTAACATATTATCTACCATTGCCAAGTTTTACCGCAGAGAAGTGTCTAACGCTGTAGACACTCTCGTATCTCTTATAGAGCCGCTCATGATTGTTATGCTGGGTCTTGGTGTAGGGCTCTTGCTCGCTTCTGTACTTGTACCTATATACAATATCTCCGCTGGAATTTAACGTTATCCACAGTCTGTCTGCTGAGACTTAACTTTAATGTATAATATAAGCTAAGAATAGCTGGTCGTTATTTGCTATTGCTTTCATTGTTTTATTGGTTAATTTAATTTTATTTATGTTTGCAAACAGAAATAAAGGTTTTACACTTATTGAGCTCTTGGTTGTTATAGCAATCATCGGTATCTTGTCTTCAGTAGTTTTGGCTAGCCTTAACTCTGCACGTACAAAGAGTCGTGACGCTCGCCGAATTGGTGATATGAAGCAGCTACAACTAGCTCTTGAGATGTACTACGACACAGAGGGTAGCTATGCTTCCTCAACAGCTGCTTTAGCTCCGAATTATATACCATCAGTACCAACTGACCCTAAGGGTGTTGCGTATAGTTACGGTAGTGCAGCAGGTGATCAGTACACTCTTGGAACAGTACTAGAGACATCACACAGTGTACTAGACAACGACATAGACACCGACAGAGATGGTGTTTCTTGTGATCAGCCACTAGAATATTGTATTCAACCGTAGTCCAAGTATAGTTATCTAGTTTTAAAACACGCCGATACTCTCGGCGTGTTTTTTAGTATCTGGTATAATAAACACATGTGGGCAATCTTTTTTATACTGTTTTTTATATTGGGATTAATAATAGGTAGTTTTCTTAACGTTGTAATTTTGCGACACAATACAGGGCACTCTCTTGCTGGGCGCAGTGGTTGCATGTCGTGCTCTGCAGACTTACGTTGGTGGGAGCTTTTACCTATTGTGTCCTTTTTGGTGCTCCGAGCCAAGTGCTCATCATGTGGAAGTGCCATCTCATGGCAATATCCGATAGTTGAGTTTTCTCTTGGCTTTTTATTTGCACTGGTATATTTGCAAGGATTTAATTTAATGTATCTTATTTTGGGACTCACCATATCCACACTATTAGTACTTATAGCAGTATATGATGCTCGCCATACCATAATACCTAATGTATACGTATACTCATTTGCTGTACTAGCTCTTATGTGGCATGTGCCGAGTATCTTATGGATGCCACAGCACGATATGTGGCCATATTTGGCTGGGGTGCTTGTGTCAGGTCTTGTGTTGGCACTACCATTTGCGCTTTTGTGGATTATCTCGCGCGGGCGTTGGATTGGTTTGGGTGATGCTAAGCTCATGCTTGGTGTAGGGTTTATGCTTGGCCTTTTAGGAGGCTTTGTTGCTCTCACTGTTGGCTCTGTGGTTGGTGCTGTTGTTAGTCTTGTGTATCTTGGCTTCTGCGGTAAACAGGGTAAAATTAAGTTAGAAGTTCCGTACGGGCCATTTCTCATAATAGGTTTCTTTGCGGTTTGGCTTCTGCATGTGGGTACATGGTATACACAATTAATAGGATTATGAAAAATAAGGGATTCACACTTATAGAGCTTATGGTAGTGGTTGGTATAGTAACCGTTATATCTGCTATGTTACTTGCAAATTATGGTAGCTTTGGTGATAAGGTTACCTTACAAAATCTCACGTACGACTTGGCTCTTACTGTACGCGAGGCGCAAGTTTACGGGTTGTCTGGTAAGTTTCAAGAGAGAGATAACTTTGGCAGTGTACCCGTGATACTTTATTTTAATAAAGGAGGCACACCACTATTCTATATGTTTGCAGATTCTAACAATAATTGGGTGCAGGACACGGGGGAAAATATATCCGAGTATAATCTTGGTCAAGGTTATCAAATTACTGACATATGGGCAGAGGGTGATACAATAAAGAACGGAATAAACAAACTAGCTTTACGTTTTAAGAGGCCAGAGCCTGATGCACAGATTAAGGACTTCACCACAAACTCTTCTGGTACAGATTATACTGATGCTAGGATAATAATAAAATCTCCAAGAGGAGAGGAGTTAAGTGTATTTGTGGAAAGTGCAGGGCAGATATCTGTACAAAGAGTAACAACACCATAGTATATGAAAAGAGGATTTACATTAGTGGAGATGATGGTTGCAGTTGCCCTTTTTACTGTGGTTATGACCGTAAGTATGGGTGCTCTACTTGCTCTCATTGATGCCAATAAGAAGGCTCAGGCTACACAATCTGTTATGAATAACTTAAATGTAGCACTAGATGGGATGGTACGCGCTATACGCATGGGTACACATTATCATTGTGGTGAGGGTCCTAGACCGCAATATACACCTCAAAATTGCTCGAGTTCGTACGGTACAAAGATTACATTTGAGCCGTTTAATGGGGACACAAATGACAATACAGATTACTGGACGTATTGGCTGGAGCAAGATGGTGGCGTGGGTAGAATTAAGAAGAGATACAAAGACGCTTCAGGAGTTCACGAGCTTTATATAACAGCAAAGGAGATAGATATAGAGAAGTTCGAGGTGTATGTGCGTGGAGCAGAGAAAACCTTATTTGACTCAGGCCCAAGCAATAGTGATACGGTGCAACCATTTGTAACTCTGGTGGTTAAGGGTGCGGCAGGCTCTAGTGTGTCTAGTCCATTTAGTACACTTGGAGCCAAGAAAAAGGTACAGACAAAATTCCATATACAAACAGCAGCATCACAGAGACTTTTAGATTTATAATATGAAACAAAAAAAAGCCTACCTGTCGGCTAGACAGGGATTCACATTAATAGAAACTTTGGTAGCCATCTCTATACTAGTAGTTGCTGTTACTGCACCACTCTCCCTAGCTTCGCAGAGTTTGTTTGCATCATTTTATGCTAAAGATCAAGTAACAGCAGCGTATCTGGCGCAGGAGGCTATAGAGATAATAAGGCAGAAGCGTGATCACAACATTATGCTTATTTTAGAGAGTCAATCGACTATACCAATTGCGCGTACATTTTGGGTTGATGGTATAATAACATCTGGAGATAGCGCAACCTTGGCAGTTGATGCAAAAGATTTAAGTATAAACTCCTGTTCTGATATAAATTCCTCCTGTGCTGTACTCAAGACAGACGGAGATATATATAATCACTCAACAGGAGCCAACTCTCGCTTTAGTCGTATTGTTACAATAGAGAGAGACACCTCACCAACTGGTAATATAAATGAGATAGAGGTTAGTGCCACAGTGCGCTGGCAGACAGGCTCCTTTGTGCCGCGTACATTTACCATAAAAGAGAGTTTATATAATTGGTTGCCAGTAACCCCATAAATTAATTATGAAAAAAGTAAAAAACAACAGAGGATTCACTTTACTGCTAGCGTCTCTTATAGCGTCTCTTCTTGCGACTATTGGTCTTGCTATGTTTGCTATAGCACAGAAAGAGGTACGACTCTCCTCCATGGGGCGAGAGTCACAATTTGCCTTTTATGCGGCAGATACTGGAGCTGAGTGTGCTCTCTTTTTAAATTATGTTCATGGTGCCTTTGCTACGTCTACCTCTTTTACCGATGAGACTCTTGCAAAATGTGATGGAGAACAATTAATAAAACTCAGTGGGCAGCCGACATTTCTTGGTGGTCCGTCTGGCATTACCCAGTTTAAATATGACTTAAATGGAGTTAGCCCGACAGGAGCTCCTAAGGATTACTGTGTAAGTGTGCGTGTAGAGAAGAACATTAGCGGAGGTCATATACGTACACAGATCAACTCCCTCGGATATAATGTGGCATGTTCGGAGCGCGCAACATCCAACAGGACACTAGAGCGCTCTGTACAAATGAACTTGTAATATGCCCAAGAAGAGGATAGAAAAATTAAGAGAGCTTATAAACTATCATAGGCGTCTCTACCATATGGAGGATAAATCAGAAATCTCAGAAGAGGCTCTTGACTCTTTAAAAAAAGAACTCTACGACTTAGAGCAAAAATATCCTGAGCTTATAACTCCAGACTCACCAACACAAAGAGTCGCAGGGGAGCCTCTCAAAGGGTTTGAAAAAGTACAGCATAAAGTACCTCAATGGTCTTTTAACGATGCATTCTCAGAAGAGGATATGTACGAATTTGATGCACGTGTTAAACGCATGCTTGCACAAAGGGGTATAGAGCAAGCTCCTACATATAGCTGTGAGCTTAAGATAGACGGTCTTAAAGTCGTTTTAGAATATAATGGTGGCGTACTCGTGCAGGCCGCAACTCGTGGCAACGGCACAGTGGGTGAGGATGTAACGGCAAATGTACGCACTATAGAGCCCATACCACTAAGGCTTACCAAGCCAGTAGACATTATAGTAGAGGGAGAAGTATACATAACCAAGTCTCGTTTTGAAGAAATAAATAAAGAGTATAAAAAGAATGGTAAAGAGGAATACGCAAATCCGCGCAACCTAGCAGCAGGCACACTGCGCCAGCTAGATCCGAATGTAGTAGCGAGACGTAAACTGAGTGCATTTATATACGATATTAGTTTAGGAGGCTCACAAAAAACACAGATAGAGGAATTAAAATATATGCATGAGCTTGGATTTAAGGTTAACAAGCACTTTACTCATTGCCACACTATTGCTGATGTAATTAACTTTTGGGATAAGTGGCAGAGTAAGAAAGATAGAGAGGATTACTGGATAGATGGCGTAGTGGTGAAAGTAAATGAGATTAATTTGCAAGAAGCTCTTGGTTACACAGGTAAGGCACCGCGCTTTGCCATTGCACTCAAATTTCCGGCAGAGCAAGTAACTACTGTGGTAGAAGATATCACACTGCAGATTGGACGCACGGGGGTACTTACTCCAGTGGCGCACCTTACTCCTGTGCTTGTGGCGGGCTCCACCGTGAGTAGAGCAACACTACACAATGAGGACGAGATAAAACGCCTAGATGTGCGAGTAGGAGATACCGTAATATTGCAAAAGTCTGGGGACGTAATACCAGATATAATAGAGGTGCTCACCGCAATGCGCAGCGGAAAGGAGAAGAGGTGGAAATGGCCACGTAAGGTAGCTGCTTGTGGTGATGGTGGCAAGATAGAGCGTGTGCCAGGGGCTGTGGCGTGGCGTTGTGTAAATAAGAATTCTTTTGCCCAACTTGTGCGTAAGCTGGAGTACTTTGTGTCTAAGAAGTGTTTTGATATAGAGGGGTGCGGGCCCAAGGTGGTGGAGGCACTGGTACGTGGTGGTTTTGTAAGTGAGTTTGATGACATATTTACTCTTAAAAAAGGAGACTTGCTGGAGCTTGAGGGTTTTGCACAGCTTAGTGCCGATAACTTGCTTAAGGCAATTGACAATGCGAGAGAGGTTACACTTGCACGCTTGCTGACGGCACTCTCTATAGATCAGGTGGGAGAGGAGACAGCTATAGACTTAGCCAATCGTTTCGGTAGCTTGAGTAACTTGCGCAGTGCTACTATAGATGAGCTGCAAGCGATAGATGGCATAGGAGAGGTAGTAGCAGAGCAGATAGTGAGCTACTTTTCTAATATTGAGAATCAAGAGATGCTAGATAGGCTACTCACACACATAAATATACAACCACCAACCAAACTTGGCGGTTCAACCGCCAAGTTTGATGGTAAGATAGTGGTTGTAACAGGTACTCTAAAGAGTATGAGTAGAGATGAGGCAAAGGAGTGCATCCGCGCACTCGGCGGAAAGGTAGGCAGTAGTGTATCCCAAAATACCGACTTTCTCCTCGCCGGCGCAAAGGCGGGTAGTAAGCTTGCCAAAGCCAAAGAATTTGGAGTAAAGGTGCTAAACGAGCAGGAATTTGTTAAGATGCTTGGAATATGATGGAAGTTGATGTAAAAAAACTTGCAGATCTTGCACGCATTGAGGTTTCTGCAGATGAGCTTGAAGAACTGGAGCGTGAGCTACCTCTAATTTTAGACTTTGTAGAGCAAGTGGGGGAGGCCGGTGGCACACTGGAGAAGAAGACAGGCAGCCACTACAATATACTGCGCGAAGATGGTGAGCCACACGATGGTAGTAAGTATTCTAAAGACTTGATAGCCGCTATGCCACAAAGTGAGAAAGGTTACCTAAAAGTTAAGAAGATTATCAACCCAGACTAAATATGGATATTAAAAACTTAACAATAGAAGATGCGCGCAAGGCACTGGACACAGGCGAGTACAGCGCAGTGGAGCTTACACAAGCTCACTTAGATACTATTGAACAAAAAAACCCAGAGCTAAATGCATATTTAGAAGTTTTTACAGAGAGTGCTCTTGAGGATGCGAAGCGTGCTGATGAGATGATTAAAAATGGCGACCAGAAGGAGCTAACAGGTATACCACTTGCTATAAAAGATGTAATTTTAATTAAGGGTAAAGTAGCAAGTGCAGCTTCTAAAATCTTGGCAAATCACCGTGCAGCCTATGACTCTACAGTAATAAAGAAGTTGAAGGAACACGGCGCAGTATTCTTAGGTCGTGCAAATACAGACGAATTTGCAATGGGCAGCTCTACAGAAAACTCTGCATATGGAGTTACTAAAAATCCGCATGACTCAGATCGTGTGGCCGGAGGCTCTTCAGGAGGTCCAGCTGCTGCAGTAGCAGCAGGGATTGCTGTAGCGAGCCTGGGGACTGATACAGGAGGATCTATACGTCAACCAGCCTCTCTTTGTGGTATCGTTGGGTTAAAGCCAACATATGGAAATGTATCTCGTTTTGGTGTTATTGCTCTTGGTTCATCGCTTGATCAGGTTGGACCATTTGCAAAAACCATTGGTGACTCAGAAATTTTATTTAACGTAATTCGTGGACACGATACAAACGACAGTACGTCACTACCAGATAACTTTTTTAATAAACCAAAAGAACCCAAGATAGTAGGTGTACCAAGACACTTTATGACGGAGGGAGTGGACGATGACGTGTTAAGAAATTTTGAAAAGAATTTAGAGCAATTAGAGAGCAGTGGTTACAAAATAAAAGATATCGAACTACCTAACTTTAAGTATGCTCTTGCTGTGTATTATATTATTATGCCTGCAGAGGCTTCGTCTAACTTGGCTCGCTTTGACGGCATTAGATATGGGGTACAGAAGAGTGGTGACACCTATCAAGATATATTTAACAAGTCACGAGGTAGTGGATTTGGAGCAGAGACCCGCAGAAGAATCTTAATAGGAACCTATGTTCTATCTTCTGGTTACTATGACGCATATTACAATAAGGCAATTGCTGTGCGCGAGCTTATACGTGAAGATTTGCAAAACGTCTTTAAAGAGGTAGATATAATAGCCACACCCACAAGTCCGGAGCCTGCATTTAAAATAGGAGAGAAGAGTAAAGACCCACTTGCGATGTACGCTGCAGACATATTTACTGTACCCATTAACATTGCCGGGGTGCCTGCAATCTCAGTACCAGCTGGCACAGTAGAGCGAGATGGCAAGCAACTGCCAACGGGCTTGCAGCTTATAGCACCACACGGTGGTGAGAGTGCACTGTTTGAGATTGGCAAGAAGTTTGAAAGTGGTGCATAATATATACATGCTAAGTAATGCACAAAATATACAGTCGCCATCTTTTGATAATACAAATTATGATTATGGTGGTGCAGGTAATGTGTATCAAGAGACCACAGGCTCTATGAGCTCCGCTTATGATTTGCCCCTTTCTATAATGAGTGCAACAGATGGTATTTGGCCTCCTCTTTTTGGTCTTGCACTTGGTATTTCTGCAATATTTTTAATTGTTATTATCTACTCTACTTTTAGAGTTGTACAAATTCGCCTTGCCGAGCGAGAGCATTTCGCGCATCAGTCACGCTCTCCTGAGGTGGAGTTGCTACTTGGTCATAAAGATGAGCATGGGGCCGCTACTGGGGGTATCTCGCAAACAAAGCAAAGATGGCAGCAAGTAGAGAGACATATACAATCTACTAATCAAAACGATTGGCGTCTGGCAATACTGGAGGCAGATATA
This sequence comes from uncultured Candidatus Saccharibacteria bacterium, assembly GCA_964634115.1. Classification (GTDB taxonomy): domain Bacteria; phylum Patescibacteriota; class Minisyncoccia; order Phycocordibacterales; family UBA2100; genus S143-145. The sequence continues at coordinate 17,501 of CAZWKW010000005.1, forward strand.
ATGCTAGATGACTTAATAAGTTCTCGTGGTTATGTGGGCGAGGGATTGGGGGAGAAGCTTAAGCAGGTAAGGCCCGAAGATCTAAACTCTATAGAAGCCGCATGGGAGGCTCATAAAGTACGCAATAAAATTGCACATGAAGGTAGCTCACACGAGCTAAACGAGAGAGAGGTAAAGCGTGTGATAGGGTTATACAAGCAGGTATTTACAGAAGCCAAGTTTATTTAATTTTT
>CAZWKW010000006.1:0-14995 GCA_964634115.1 uncultured Candidatus Saccharibacteria bacterium
TTTACAATATTAAAATTAGGCAAAGTAAAAGGCGGTTATCCGAAGATAACCGCCCATGCTCATTTTTTCATAAAGGAAACGAGCAAAACCTTTTGACTTACCGGCGATCAGACGGTTGCGGTCTGGGTCGTGGCGCCGGTGAGGCCGAGATCCTGACTGATGGCCTGCATGGCAACGCTGAGATCGGCTTCGGTCAAATCGCCCCTGTGCGCCATGATTGTGTAGCCGCCCTTCTTCCGTGCAGTAACAATCGGTGAATGAACATGAGTTCCATCAGCAGCTGTACCAGAAACGCGAGTTTTCTTGCCGGGTACCAGAGTTCCTTTACCGACCTGGCTGAGATCAAGTTTTTTCAATGTACTTCTCCTTAAAGTGCAACGTTGAGTTTAAAATCCCCAACAATTTAAATGGCCCTCCCAACGAGCGCCAACAACAAGTAATTTTACACATAAACCAATTTATGTCAACCCTTTTGCACAGTTCTGTGGACAAGTTTTATGATAAGATACCCTGATGCCTATCATTGATATTAAGAACCTAAATAAAGAATACCCAAGCGGCACCAAGGCACTAGATAACGTAAGCCTGCAGATACACGAGGGTGAGATTTTTGCCCTGCTTGGCCCCAATGGTGCTGGCAAAACCACACTCATTAGCATCGTCTGTGGGTTGGTAAACGCTACGAGTGGTAGCGTCTCTATCGCTGGCTTTGATTACCTCGCAGAGTACCGCAAGGCTCGCGAGGTTACCAGCCTAGTACCACAAGAGCTCTTGCTAGACGGCTTTATAACTGTAATGCAAACGCTAAAATATGCGCGCGGCTTCTTTGGCAAGGTCTGGGACAGCAAGCTAGCTGAGGAAACTCTGAAGTCGGTAAACCTGTGGGAGAAGCGCAACGCAAAGGTAATGGCACTCTCAGGTGGAATGAAGCGCAGGGTGCTTATAGCACGAGCTCTTATGAACGAGCCACGTGTACTCTTCCTCGATGAGCCCACGGCAGGAGTGGATGTAGAGCTGCGTCGCGGCATGCTAGAGCTAGTCAAAAATTTAAAGAAAAAGGGCGTAACTATAATACTCACCACGCACTATTTGGAAGAGGCCGACGAGCTAGCAGACCGTATTGGAATAATAAATGGCGGCAAGTTGATTGTAGTGGAGGAGAAGGAGACACTACTTGCGCAGCACGGCATTACCGTAGAGGAGAGCAAGCCACACCACAGCCCGCTAGAGGAGATTCTTATAAAATTAACTTCTAAAGCATGAATTTAATAGGCCTCTGGACACTATACGAAAAAGAAATGCAGCGCATGTTCCGTGTGCCACTACAAACAATCATCTCGCCAGTTATTACCACTGCGCTCTATTTTATTGTGTTTGGCTCTGCTATTGGTAGTCGCATACCAGAGATTGGTGGCGTACCTTATGAGCAGTTTATCGTCCCCGGGCTCATTATGATGTCTCTGCTCACCAGTAGCGTCTCGGCAGCTTCTGCTGGTATCTACTTCCCCAAGTTTATGGGTACACTCTACGAGTTGCTTAGTGCACCGCTCTCGTACTTAGAGATTACACTAGGTTATGTACTCTCGGCTGTAAGTCGTGCACTGCTGGTGAGTGTTATTATTTACCTTGTCGCCCTACTATTTACCCCACTACCTGTGACACATCCTTTGGCAGCTCTTGGCTTTGCCTTTCTTACCTCTCTTGCCTTTTCTCTTTTTGGTTTTCTTATAGGTATCTGGTCTGACACCTTTGAGAAGCTTAACATCTTCCCTATGCTCATAATTACGCCTCTCTCATTTCTCGGTGGAGTATTCTACTCTATAGATATTCTGCCGCCATTTTGGAAGACAGTCTCACTTATTAACCCAGTGGTATACATGATAAGTGGTCTGCGGTGGAGCTTCTTCGGCAATGCAGATATTTCTCCACTTATAAGCTTCTCTCTCATACTTGCTTTTTTGCTACTATGCTCTCTAGCACTTATATACATATTCAAAACTGGGTATAAGTTAAAAAATTAAGTGTGATATAATCTCTTGCAATATGAATGATAACAAAGTAGCACACTCTCTGGGGCAATATGCCGACGCTTATAAAATCAAAGAACACTTCGACAAAAAGCGTGTCTGCAAGCCTGAGGTAGAGTTGGTAGAACTTCATCGCCTAGATTTACATATGGAGGAGATGCTGCAAGACCGCTCTGAGGATTGTGCCGAGGAGCTCTTGGCTGGATTTAAAGCGATTAGCCAATACCCTAAGTCTGTAACAGTGTTTGGCTCTGCACGCACCAAAGAGGGTACAGAGTATTACGAGAAGGCACGCAGCATTGCAGGAAAAATCTGTAAAGAGGATTATGCAATTATAACAGGTGGTGGCCCAGGGATTATGGAGGCTGCCAACAGAGGAGCCAAAGAGGAGTGTGGGCACTCTATCGGCTTTAACATTGTGCTCCCTAGTGAGCAAGTTATTAACCCATACGTTACGCATGGAGTGGACTTTAAATTCTTCTCTGCACGCAAGATGGCACTTTACTTCTCTGCTGAGGCTTACCTCTACTTTCCCGGAGGCTTTGGTACTCTAGACGAGTTCTTTCAACTTGTAACTCTTATTCAAACCAAAAAGGCACCACAAACCCCTATTGTACTCGTGGGTAAAGATTACTGGGAGCCTCTCAACGAGTTTATAAAGAATACCCTCAGAGACGAGTTCGGTGTAATAAGCCCAGAAGATATGAACCTCTACCATATATCAGATGAGGAAGAAGAAATCTTAAATATTGTTCGTAATGCTCCACTACGCGGGAGTTACTAAGTCTTTTATTATTTTAGTAATCTTCTAATATCGCCATTCCACTTCCACACCTTTCTTGCTAAGACCCACGTTAGACGAGCAAATGCTGCAAATACAAACAGGTAGACCAAGAATTTGAACACCATCAACGCAAAAAGTATTAGACCAAATGTAAGACCTTGTAAAATCTTGTTTACACTCCCTACAAACTCATCAACCCCATAACGCCATGTGCTGCCAATACCCTCCCAATCTACAATCTGCTTTTTACTTACCTGTACATTAAAGTGCGCGTACTCTGTCTCGCTCAGTGTCCTATCTCCACCTCTGACTAGTCTCGCAAGCTGCTGTGCAACACTGCGCTTCTGGTTGCTCAGGCGCTCTATAAGCTCGAGCTTGCCGTTAATCAACGCAGCCAAGCTCTCTACATTACCTCTATTTGTAGCGAGTGTAATAGCCGATCCATATGCGTCCTCTGCTTGCTTAAGCGAGTCTTGTATAGACTCGAGACGGCTCTCTAAAATCTCACGCTCAAACACATTGCCAGATACGGCTGGCTCGCGAGTGTCTACACTTGTGTTAAACTCTTTTGGGTCTAGGGCACGTATTGTGTTTACTACCTCCACCTCATGCTCACTCTCTACACTAAATCTGTACGAGCAATTCTTGTCACTGCGGTTTGCATTTTTAAACACTACATAATCTAGTGGCTTCAGAGCTTCTATCTCGTCACACACAGTCTCTATTTCATATCTTTCTATTTCTGCATTATATGATATACGCTCGTAATCCTCCATTTCTTGGCTTACTCCATTATCAAAGTATGGCTCCGGCATAGACGCGACCATCCCAAGCCCAAGCGTACTCTTACGCATCATGAGGTCATTCTTAGTAAAACCACTGCCAAACATCTCTCCAAATTCGTCCATCATGCCGCTCATTGCCATTGGCATAGCAGATGTGTGACTCTGTGCCAAATTAAATGAAGAACCAGAAGTTACAAATCTCCAAGTTATTCCTAAGATAGCGAGCGTAACCGCTAGTAGCACTACTCCCATAACAGTGAGTACAATAACTTTACCAATTGACTTTAAAGACAAATCAAAATTTTTAACGAACTCTATAACTTTTTTAAGCATATTGTATTTTAGTGTTTTTAATGCAACTATTGTAACATATTCTAAATATTAAAAAGCTTATGAAATTTTCTACAATACAACACTCTTTTTTCTTTGGGGCGCTTGCACTCGCTACCATTGGATTATTGTGGCTACTTGGTGGCTTTGTAATGCCAATTATATGGGCCATTATATTTGGTATAGTATTCTACCCACTCTACACTAAGCTACTACGTACATTTAAAAAAAGAAGAAACATAGCATCTATTGCGACTATCATTATAATCCTCGCCCTCTTCTTCGCACCGTTATATGGTGTAGGCACACTTGTGGCACACGAGGCAATACAATTTTATGGTCAACTCGCAGGCGGAGATAATAATGTACGACTACTAGACTACAGCGAGAAGGCAGCTGTGCTTGTCAACTCCCTTGGTTTTGAATTTAACAAAATGGCCGTACGAGAGAAGACTGCAGAGCTTGCCAAGTCTGCTAGTGCAATAGTGGCCACCAATGCACTGGAGTTTGGGCGCTCTACCACCAGTGCTGTTATAAAATTCTTTTTAATGCTCTATTTGCTCTTCTTTGTATTTCGTGATGGTGCTCTCTTTGGTAGGCGCCTTATGGAGATACTGCCGCTCGGAGACACCAGAGAGAAGAAGTTGTTTGAGAAGTTCGCATCAATAGTACGTGCCCTATTTAAGGGTACACTCGCCATTGCAGCTGTACAGGGTGCACTTGGCGGTCTTACGTTGTGGGCTGCCGGGGTAGAGAATGTGTTTCTCTGGGCTACTGTTATGACAATTCTTGCCGTGATACCGGCCCTTGGTCCTGCAATAATACTTGCGCCAGCCGCAATTGTACTTCTGTTCACTGGCTCTGTGGTGCCAGGAGTAATAGTGCTTGTGGGGCTAGTGATAGTGAGCGTAATAGACAACATTCTGCGCCCGGCACTTGTGGGACGTGAGGTGCAGATGCATGATGTGCTAATAATGCTCAGTGTATTTGGCGGACTTGCCACATTCGGCTTTACTGGATTCGTAATTGGTCCGGTAATTATGGGGCTCTTTATCACACTTTGGGGAATATTTGAAGATGATTACAGATTGGAGCTAAAAGAATGCGGTTAATTATGTCAGAATCCTTTAAAAAAGCTATGATGCACGGCAACACAGAGAGCCAACCCCACACGGCTGAAGAAGAATCTATGGAAAACAAAGAGCTCTTCCGCGCAACTGTCGGCTTTGACTTTGTATTTGATAAGAATGGCACGCCGTATTGTGTAGAAATCAACGGAAATAACAGCGGTATTGAAGGCATGCGCAATCTAAAAGATAAACACATGGATAGTACAATGCGTATTATGGCAAATATACGTGCAAATCGTAATAATAAATCGAGGGGTGCTATAAAAACTTACAATAATGCTTTAGGTGATGCACATAAAGATACATATGGGAATATAACAAAAAAGTCTGACATTATTAACTTATCTTTCTTAAGAACTGCCATAAAAGAACCTATATTTAAAAATGCTAATAAAAACCACCAAATATTGCAAGAAATTCTTGATAATAAAAGTCTACAAACAGAATTTATACCCAAACAAGGTAGACCAAAGTATTATTCAATGTACGAAATAGCAACTCTAGAAGATAACAAATTGTACATTGTTAAAAAAAACGACAGTGCGCGCGGCAAAGGGGTGCACATACTTTATGGTTGGCAAATAAAAGATAAGGCAGATACTACACGAATAGAAAACATACTTATACAAGACTTCATAGAACCTGCCGATGCAGAAAATGGACCACCAGATCACCCAGCGTCTCTAAGATTACTGATAGACTTTAGAGTAACAGAGAAGAATGGTGTGGAACCAATGTATATCACCGGTTATCAAAGGGTCTCCAAATATACATCCGATAACATAGATGCAGATATCGCCAGCAGAGATGATGTTTATATCATAAACAAGTCCACTGGCGCCGATTCTTACACAATGTCAGAAAATGAGCTCAAAGCTATTATGCCATTGGCGCTAGGGGTACTAAATAATCTTACAGATTATATGAAACATAATCTAAAACATACAGAGTCGGACGCGATAATGGCAATGTAACATCTACTTACTTTAAGTTGTTACTCTTGTGGCAGCATGTACTAGAGGAGTTGTTGTACAGGTTGCAATTTTATATTAATTAGTTATTCTTAAGATAGGTTCATTGTTTTAATTGATTTTCCAAAGTCATGTGCGGCGGTGCGCAATTTTATTGCTCGCCTTTGGTGAGCTATTACAATTGCGCACCCCGCGCTTGGCTTTGGATTTCATTTATTTTTTTCGCTTCTTGCTCTCATTATGAGAGCAAGAAGCACCCCCTTTTTTGACTAGATTGCATTGATTTGCAGCACAAATAGTGATATATTGTCTACGCACCAGATTACGGTGCTTTTTTAATTAAAGTAATGGCAAATACAGAAATAAGAATCAACAATGAAATACGCGTGCCGGAAGTACGTGTCGTTGGTAGTGAGGGTGAGAACCTAGATGTAATGAAAATAGGTGACGCCATAGCAAAAGCAGAAGAGCAGGGCCTAGACCTTATAGAGATCTCCCCCAAGGCCAAGCCGCCAGTGGTTAAGATAACCGACTACGGCAAATACAAATACGAGCACAAGAAGAAAGAGAAGGAGGCCAAGGCCAAGGCTCATGTAACTGAGACCAAAATAACTCAGGTTAAGATTGGCACAGGAGATGGAGACCTGGCAAGAAAGGCAAAAAAAGTGGCAGAGTGGCTCACAGAGGGGCATAGGGTAAAGGTAGACCTCTTCCTCTGGGGCAGGTACAAGTATATGGAATTTAAGTTCTTGAAGGAAAGACTAGAGAAATTCCTTGCAATAATCCCAGAATCTTATAAGATAGCCGACGAGGTTAAGAAAAGTCCGAAGGGGCTAACAGTAGTACTAGAGCGAGACCCTGCTTCGCGTAAAGCTACGCAGAGCAAGACAAAAGAAAAAAATGAAAACAAACAAATCATATAAGAAAAGGCTAAAAGTCACAAAGAACGGCAAGATAGTCGCTCGTAAGACTGGGCAGTGCCACTTTAACGCAAAGGTAAGCGGTAGAAAGCGTATGGCCAAGAGACGTACAGTAATTTTAAAAATGACACAAAGAGTTAAGCGCAGGTTTTTAAGCGGCGTATAAATATTATATTATGGTACGAGTAAAAAGAGGAACAACATCACTAAAAACACGACGTAACGTACTTAAACAGGTTAAGGGTTACCGCTTTGGAAGGTCTAAAAAGGAGCGCCAAGCACGTGAGGCTATTGCTCATGCCGGAGCTTACGCCTTTGCCCATCGCAAGGACAAGAAGGGCGACTTCCGCCGTCTTTGGACAGTACGCCTTAACGCTGCTCTACGCCCACTAGGTACCACTTATAGCAAATTTATAGATGCACTACATAAAAAGAATGTAGAGTTAGACCGCAAAGTACTCTCAGAAATTGCTCGCAATGAGCCTGAGGCATTTGCACGTATTGTAGAACAGGTTAAATAATAAAAAGCGCTCCCTAAGGAGCGCTTTTTATTTATCAAAAATTGTAATTAGGTATTTGTTAATCTCACGTTGCGGTAGGTCATAAAAGTATTTACCATCATCGTGTAGATACTCAGCCAATGCGGTACCTACAAAGCGCCAATGCCATGGCTCATAGGCATAGTAGGCATTACCATCTGGATACGAGAGCGTAAAGCCATATTTATACGCATTCTCCACGAGCCACTTACCTTCATCACTGTTCTCAAATCCTCTTAACCCGCCAGTTGCAGCATCTGTTATGTCTACTGTTGTGCCGAGCTGATGCTCTGAGAAGCCTTGATCAGCCACAAATTTATTTGCCTCTGTTGTGCCATAGTTTACTTTATGTGTATTCTTCAATGTCTCTTGTGTACCAAACGAGCGATATGCAGAGACTATCTTAGGGTCCAAGCCATCGGCCTTCATATTGCTAAGCATATCAGTTAAAAATGCTACTACCTCTTGCCGCACCTTAATACTCCTTCCTTGCCACGTCCACTCACTCTCTATATCAGCCAAATTTTTGGGCGAGTAGTGCTCGTTAAGAAAGTAGACTTTAGAATATTTAGCTAGCAACTCCTTATCTGTGTTGTTTAACTTATTAAATGTGTCTGCTGCCATTGTAGCATCTCGCAAAGCCCTATCTAGTTGAAACCTACTTTGTCCTGTCTTGCGCAGCTCACCCTGCACACTGGCTAGGAGCTCTTTATGCACCTCTAAGCTCTCATCTCGCTGTGCAAGCATATCCTCTAGGTCTTGTAGGCGTACATTTAACCCTTCAACTTCTTTTGTTAAAACTTCATTCTCTACTTGTACTACTTGTAGGTTTATCAGCTTATACACTAATGCAGCACCTAGTACTGCAAGTAGCAATGCTATAAATACAAATATACTTATTTTATAATTCCCAATTTGAAGCATGTGAGCAATTCTACCACAAATCATCTTTACCCTCCTGTTTGCGCTCGTAGCTATTTTTATAATACTTTTTACCAATTAGCTCTTGGGGTAGGTGGTTTTGCTTTACTTGCGCACCCTTCTCGTTATGTGCATATTTGTACCCTTTACCATAATTCCAGCTCTTCATTAATTTTGTAACTGCATTGCGCAGATGTTTAGGTACTCCAAGAGCACCAAATTTTTTAATATCTTCCTTTGCGTCCATGGTTGCTACATAGGCCGAGTTATCCTTAGGAGCATTTGCGAGATACGCTGCGAGTTGCACAAGTGCAGTGTCACACTCTGGTAATCCTAAGAACATCACGGCCTCTTTGGTAGCTATTGCTAGCTTAAGTGCCTCTGGGTCAGCATTTCCTACGTCTTCTGAGGCAAAGCGAATAAGTCTGCGTACTATGTACTTTGGGTCCTCGCCACCCTCGCACATGCGCATAGCCCAGTACACACTCGCATCTGTATCAGAGTCGCGCATACTTTTGTGCAGGGCAGAGATTATGTTGTAGTGCTCCTCACCACCTTTGTCGTACATGAGTGCCTTATTCTGCATAATATCTTTTACGAGTTCTTCGGTTACCTGCTGTCCTGCGTTCTTCTCTTTTATAAGTTGCTCCAACACATTAAGAGCAAATCGTGCATCTCCATGAGAAAAGGTCGCTATGTATGTAAGCAGCTTTTTAGAAACTTTAAAATCCATTAACTTCCATTTGTCTGCCTTTTTGATTCCATTTTTAAGAATTTGTAATATTTCTTGCTCAGACAGGGCTTGCAATACAAAGACTTGAGCACGAGAAAGGAGTGCCGAAATAACCTCAAAAGATGGGTTCTCGGTGGTCGCACCTATTAGAGTTACCGTACCGCGCTCTACAAACGGCAGCAAATAATCTTGCTGCTTTTTATTAAATCTGTGTATTTCGTCTATAAAAAGGATCGTCTTCTTTTTAAAGAGTGAGGTGTGCCCTGTCTTGGCCTCCGCAATAATCTCTCGCAAATCTTTAATACCAGCAGACACTGCATTAACAATCTTAAACTCGGAGTTTGTAACCTTAGCCACCACATACGCCAGAGACGTCTTGCCACAACCCGGAGGCCCGTAAAGTATCATAGACGGCACCTCATCACGCTCTATTGCACGTCGCAAGAATGCACTTTTGCCCAACAAGTGCTCCTGTCCTACAATCTCATCCAAGTTTTCTGGTTTTAATTTATGCGCTAATGGAGTCATGAGTGCATAATAGCACAACTATTAAAACTCTAGCTCTACACTTTCATCCTGTTCCGGCGCCACAGCGTCTACGTTAAGGAATTCTCGCAAACGCTGCACGAGAAAGAGTGATGAGCGCGGCTCTCCCATTACTACAAATGTCTTTTTATTTTTCTCAGCTGTATGTGATACGAAGTCTACTAGGTTGTCTAAGTCTTTATGAGCAGAAAATCCACGTATGGTGCGGCGCAGCGCCCTTACCCGTACACTCCTGTCGTTAATATCTACCCTACCAGCACCATCTTGTATGCGCCTCCCTAGCGTGCCTACGCCCTGGTAGCCTACAAATAGGAGGATATTCTTCTTATCCCCAAGCATTTGCCTCTCATGCATAAGTATGCGCCCACCTACAGACATGCCGGAGGCAGATATTATTATTTTAGGGTTTGGTGCTTTAAGTATTCTCTCGGACTCCTTTGCCTCGTGCACTATTGTAAACTTAGGAAACGCGAAGATGTCGTCACCCGCCTGTATCTCACCTTGCACTCGCTTGTTAAATAGCTCTGTATACCTCTTGTACACTTCTGTAACCTTACTAGCCAGCGGTGAGTCTAAGAATACTGGTAATTCTGGTACCTCCCCAGCCTCTACTAACTTATTAATCTCGTAAATGAGTATTTGGGTACGCTGCATAGCAAATGCAGGTATGAGAAGTGTCCCACCCCTTTTGTGTGCTTCAAGAATTACCTTTTTAAGTATCGCTGCACGCTCGCTCCTGCCCTCATGATTTCTGTCTCCGTACACGCTCTCCATCACCATGTAGTCGGCATCTACCACCTCCTCGGTATTAGGCAAGAGTGGCGCCGGAGAGTTACCCAAATCACCTGTAAATATAAATTTTTTCTTTTCTCTACTTAACTCCACCATGGCTGATCCTAAGATGTGCCCCGCGTCTAAAAATTTTACAGACACATCATCTTTAACATTAAACTGCTCATGGTACTCACGTGTAGTCCAAAGTGCGAGCGCTGCATTAATATCTGCCTGGCTGTATAGTGGCTCGCGAGCAAGACCACGTGCCTCTTGAGAAAGTATCTTAAGTGCGTCTGCAAACATTATCTCTGCCAAGTCCCGTGTTGCCGGTGTTGAGTATATAACCCCACCGAATCCGTCTTTAACAAGCTTGGGTATGCGCCCGATATGGTCGGCATGTGCGTGGGTTACAAAAAGTGTATCGACCTTGGCTGGATCATATTTAAAAGGTGCATAGTTGGCCTCTAGAGCATAAGTGCCACCCTGCGCTAGCCCGCACTCTAGAAGAAGCCTCGCACCTCCAGTGTCTAGTAAAAAGTTAGCTCCAGTAACGTGCCCTGCACCTCCCATAAACGTAAGTGTAGATCTGTTTTTCATACATGTATTATAACATGTAAGCCATATAAAAATCCCGACAAGCGGGATTTTTATATGCTGCGAGTATTTTACCTGGATAAGCCAGGTGGGTGTCCTCACTGTAATACCACAGTACCACAAAATATTGAACTCCCGTGATTTCAACTAATCAGGATAATACTCACAGCTAAGTACAGTATACCATTTATTATTTATCGCTACCACTGCTCTCCCCTGTAGCACCCTCGCTAGCACCCCCGTCTTTAGATTTCTTAACCACAGTAAATGCCATTACTGCGCCGACTACAACTATAATAAGAATAATCCACCAAGGTACCGAAAAGCCCGTATCACCAGCGGCTTGTGCCGCCTTAAATGCCTCTTGATCTAACCCTACATTTGCACTGTCCCAGTCCATAATGATTATTTTACTCTGTTAAGCCATCCAAGTTTACATCGTAAAGTATAGATTCCTGCACTAACGTGTAGTCTATAATCTCACTCTCTTTAAACCATAATGCCAATTCATCGATTGCTTCGCTTACAGAGCCAGATGCATGTATAAGATTGCGTACAGCTCGGCTATCTGTGTCTGCCATCTGGTAGGAATCTAATACATAATCACCACGTATTGTGCCTACATCACTACTCAGCGGCTCTGTGCCACCAACTATCTTGCGCACAAGCTCCACAGCATGCGCACCCTGAAGAGCCATTGCTAGTACTGGTCCTGAAGACATATATTTTTTAAGTCCATCTATAACTTTCTCTCCTGCTTCTATCGGATCTTTTGTCGGTGGCTCCATACCCTTCTTTTCGTATGCCTCTATAGCCTTGTTACCCACATTCTCCTTCCATGCTGGATCTAGATTATAGTGTGTATCTACAAATTCTGGTGTAGGCACAAAAAATTTTATACCCACAAGCTTGAGTCCGACTCGCTCAAAACGCTTAATAATCTCTCCTACTAGCGAGCGTTGGATACCGTCTGGCTTAATTGCTACTAATGTTCTCTCGTTACTAAATTCTGACATATTTGACTAAATATTAAAATATTAAAACTTTTCTAATGGATACTTTACCATTAGAACCCTGGCATGCCAAATGCATCTGGTAGTGGCTGCTCCTTAAGTGGCTTCTCCATATACTTTTTCTTTATCTCTTCCTCTACCTCATCTCTATCACGTCCATACTTTTGGTACGACATCTGCTTAAGTTGCTCTACTTGGTCATAATTAGGTTGCTCTTTGCGTTCTATCGTCTCGATACTAAACGGGCGCATAGGAGTGCCATCTACAAGTAAGGAAAGATATGCGTTGTAATTCTCAAGAGTAGTAACATCCAAGGCATTTACATCAGGCTGTAGCGCCTTTTCTAAAAACTCACCGTCCTCAGAACCTACGCGGAATATACATTTGGTACCTACGTTACCAAATACAGAATCTCGTATCTTTTCATCAAGCTGAGCAATGTACTGGTGCGCTATGTTAAGTGAGAGTTGATATTTACGTGCCTCAGAGAGAATGGTGGAGATAGATGGTGTAGTAAAGTTCTGAAATTCGTCTATATACAAGTAAAATGGTGGTCTTTGATCTTCTGGCAAGTTCACCCTGGCAAATGCTGCTTGCAAGAATTTGCCAACAATTACAAGGCCGAGCAAGTTAGAGTTAAGCTCACCAAGTCGCCCTTTTGCAAGATTTACAAGTAAAATCTTCTTGTTGTTCATCACATCACTAAAGTTAAATGCACTTTTTTGTTGTGCAACTATTGGACGCATAAACTCGTTCGCAAGGAAGATGTCTGTTTTGCTTGTAATATAGGGTACGAAGTTCTCTAGTGACTGCTCACCACTTGTAGCCTCGGCACTCTTCCAAAATTGCTTAACTAGTGGGTTCGTAGCCTTGGCTAGTAGATCATCACGAAAGCTCTTATCACCCATCACTCGTGGCACGTCTGCGAGTGTGCCTGGGTTATGAGGGTCGTCTACAAGCAAGAGTGAGGCGTTACGAAAGTATTGTTGGAACATCGGCCCCATACTCTCTGGCACGTCGCCAAAGAGCTTCTCAAAAATTGAGAGCATTTCGTCTACCACAAAGCTCTTCTGCTCTGGAAAGTTAGGGTCGTACTCGTACATGTTGAGCCCCATAGGGCGAGGAATGTAAGCCGGGTCAAAGTATATTACGTCATCCCACCGCTCGCGCGGCACATTGGCAAGTACGTCTACAATGTCCGAGCCATGAGGGTCAATATAGCAACATCCATCACCATTTTGCATGTCTTGGATTATCATATTCTTCATTAAGTACGTTTTACCTGTTCCTGTTTGCCCTATCTCGTAGAAGTGTCGCAGTCTGTCTTTAGGCTTAAATAAGACTGGCGTCTCTCTACCACCAAATACATTTTTGCCAAGTGTCACACCCTCTGACTTAACATCACTTCCAGACTCGTTCGCTTCTGAAACCTCAATTGGAGCTGCGCGACCTTTTGCCCTACTCTTTTTAAGCTCACGCGAATTAGAGATTGCCGTCGCAGTAAGATGGTACATGGTGGTGAGCTCTTTAACAGAGAAGAGTTGCGCCCACGATGTATCCATCTGGCGGAATACAAAATCTCTTAGAAAATGTGTCCACTTACGACCACTCTGCACCACAAATTTTAAGCTGTTGCCCTGAGCCTCCTCTAACTGGCTAAATGTAGAGGCGAGGTTATCCAAAATTTCGTTAGCGCGATACTCTTCCTTAGCTGACGCAACTAATCTCAGGTTGATAGGTACAATACGGCTACTAATTTTTTTAGTTATAATGTCCATCACCAGCTGGTCTACTGGCTCATCCTTTTTAATAGATATATTGAGAATTGCCTCTTTAAATGCATCTGTAAAGCTACCAAGGGCATCATTAACAGCTGACGAGCCGCGCCATAGTGCCTTTTTTGCTTTATCTCCTTTTCTGAGTTTATCTACTATCTTCTTAAACTGGTCATTGTACTTTGTACCCTCATTTCCAATAACAAATTGTATAGCTGCGCCTTCATTGTGCTTGTCCAGTTTGGAAAAAGCCGATAGGATTACATTCATAGGATCATGGGTAAACTCTTCATAAAGTTTAAGTGGGTACGCAGAGTGCTTTTTAAATTGTCCATAGGCCCCTACATGCACACCGCCATATGTAAATATGTTGTAATCTCCTCGTTTTTCTTCTATCTTTGCATTAGCAAAAATAGATATAATATGCTTTTCAAATAAATCCTTCTTCGCTCTTGGGACTGACACGTAAAATACTACGGACTCGCTGCCCTGCTCTACTGCCATCTCTACTGTAAAGATATTTTTATTGGTTTTACCACCATCCCCCATTGCAAGCATTCCAAGGTAAAACTGCTCCATGGAGGAAAGAAGTTTACCGAGGTCTTTATGGTACTGTTGTTGCTTAGAGAGATCGGCATCTGTATCTTGCTCAGAAATTGAAACTTCATAGAGTATCATATTAAGTGCACGCCAAGTCTCGGATCCATTGGCTAGTCCACCTGTAGGCAGACCCTTTGCGATGTACTGTACAAGAGCACGGTGCAAATCGTCCTCTAAGTGGGCACTGCCCATCTTGTCTATAACTGCAAGGGTATTCTTAATACCTCGCTCTGTAACTAGGCGTAATAATTCGTCTATTTGTGTGTCATGTGGCTCTGGCTCTAGCTCAAGTGCAGTCTTAAGTATACTGCTCTCTGGCTCTTTGTACCTCTCGTGCAATACGTCTTGGGCAGGAGTGTCCTGATACTCTCGTACCTCTCTGTGGGCGATTCTCTGCCTTTCAAAGTTGTCGCCAGAGACTCCTATCTCTGCTTCTTTTTGTTTTATCCGCTCACGCAAAAAGGCTAGCTCCTCCTGCGGACTTTGAAACTTCTGCACCGCCTCAACTTGGCGCTGTTGTTCTAACACCATAGGCTGATTATACCAGCTTAGG
>CAZWKW010000007.1:0-3293 GCA_964634115.1 uncultured Candidatus Saccharibacteria bacterium
CTGTGCCACTGATGTGCAGTGATGTGCTTGGTGATGCAGTCCCAACACCCAACCTATTGTTAACAGCATCCCAAAAGAAGTTGCTGTTGTCCTCTGTAAGTAAGCCAGAGGCACCGATGAATGGTACAGAGCCCTGTGTAAGTGCAGTGGTGAAGTCGCCACTGATTGTGGCATCTGTGATTGTTGTCGTAGCGAGCGTAGCGGAGCTTGTTGCGGTTAAAGTACCTGCTACAAGATTCGTAGTGGTGGCAGTGTCGGATACGGTGAGATTAGTAAAGGCGCCTGTGAGCGCGGTGAGCGTGCCGCTGATGGTAGCTGTAACAGCGTCAAGTGCCGTAGTGAAAAAGTTGGTGGAGGTAGCATTAGTGAGTACAGAGTCAGTAGCAAAGAAGTTGGTGGTGGTGGAGTTCTCTGAAGTTAAGTTTGTGATGTAAGCAGTAGTGGTTGTGGAGTTGTCTGCTGACAAGTTTTCAATATATGAGTTGGTAGTTGTGGAGTTTGTAAAAGTGGAACTCGTTGCAGAGGTGCTACCAAAGGATGTAGTGCCTGTAACTGTGAGGTTGCCAGCAACAGTTGCTGTAGAGCCATCATCGGTAATGATAGAGTCTGCAAGAGCCGTGCCCGCAGAGTCGTACTTAGTGAGAGTGTTGGCAGTGCCCGTTGCGCTTGTGAGCTCTCCTAGGGAGTTGATATGTGCAATACCTGCACTAAGCGGAGTTGTGAGTGTGCCAGAGAGAGTTAAGTCTGAAGTATTGATAGTGGCAAGAGTGGTCGCCCCAGAGACAGTGAGTGAGGTAAGAGAAGCAGAAGAGTCTGTAATGGTACCTCCAGAGAATGTAGAGTTTGTTATTTCTACACTACCTAGAGAGTCTATACGTTGAGTAAGCGCAATGGAGTTGAAGTTGTTGGAGGAGGCACTTTGATTTGCTGCACTAAGACGATAAATCTCACTCTTTAGCTCGTTTTCTAATTGGTTTAGACGTGTTTCAAGATCAGTGGGGAGTGCGGTGGCAGATGGGTTACTTGGTACTTGTATGTACCTAATCTCTGTGATGGCATGCGTTGTAGTGGGTGCTGTGTATACAAATTGCTGCCTTGGCTCTGTTGGTATTGTATCTGGCTCCACTGCAGGTAACTCACGCAAAGAGAGCTCTACAGCACCACGCACAGAGCCGTCTATAGCAAACCAACGCGCAGGAGAGAGAAATTCTCGTGCTCGTGTTGCTGCCTCGTTAACTCCAGTGTATACACTCACTGCAGTATAGGCAGCGTGAGCTTGCATGCCAGCTCCAAGAGACGCAAAAGAAAGTGCTGAGCTCGCCGCAGCAAAAGAGTCTGCTGTCTTTAGTGAGTATGCTAATTTTTGGTCAGCAACTGTAACAGCTCTAGGCACTTTATACGCTATCTGCAACGCCTCCTCACCAATACTCTTGAGTGTGCGAGCTACTACGCGCATGTACTGAGCATCGGCAAATGAGTATGTAGAGAATACGATAGCAACTGCGGTTATGAGTGCAACCGCCTTGTGAAGAAAGTCCTTCATCACAAGAGCCGAGTGAAGTGTACTCTCTGGTGAGAGTGCTCGGACACGCGCTGCACTTCTGCGAGTAGCCTCAAGCACTAAGTTACTAGCTTGATGATGGTGTGTTACTTGGTGTTGCTGAACTGGTGATAGTTGCTCTTCTGTCTGAGTAGGGTTTTCCTCCACATGTGCCTGCACACCACCCTGCTCTTGAGTAAGTAATTCTGCACGTTCTGCCTTACGTTCTGTAGATAAGTTTTCTTGTTGTAGAATCTTCTTTTGCTCTTGTGCAATTACAAACTCATTAAGAGAGTCATTTGCAACAAACCAAGAGCGACCCATACGCTTACAATCCAGCGAACCCTCTCTACATAATTTTGTAATATAATCACCTGTATATCCAACACTTTTGGCAGCTGCCTTTGAGAGAATGTATCTGCTGTTATCTATATAAATTTCTTTATCCATATGAGCTGTCGCAAAGTACGATATGGCTATATTATACCTAACTATTTCGTCTACGCGAACAACATCTGGATAAAGCTGTGGATAACCTATTTATAATGTGCATAAGCATGTGAACAAGTGGTTGTATAACCACTTGTTCCTGATCAGAATGAGGGCGTTAATTTGAGTACTTTATAGTCTTACCTGGAGCATATGTACCGTAATTATGTTCCAAAGATTTAACAACATCGTAGACAGGTCTGAGAGGTTCTAAAATACTCTTTTGTACGATACCAAAATATATGAGTGTAAATAATGTAGAAGAAAGTATAAAAGTCGTTATAAGAGATATCAAAAGAATATTTGTCGTTACGGAGGATTTCGTAGAGACCACGGCATTAGAGTCATGTTCTGTTACTTTGAGTGTTTTTTGTACTATTTTCGCAGTTGTAGAGGTAAAGTTAGGCTCTTTTGGCAAATCTAGTGCTATTAGGGGTGTATTCGTAGTATCTTTCTCATTTCTCGTGTAACCGAGATGCGTATTTATGGCTCCAAATCGTCCTGTTTGAGTTTCTACTATTTTATCTTCCTCTAGATTGGTAACTAGTGGAGATTCTTCTGGCTGAGGTATATGTATGGCTCCCTGTGGTATGAGGGGTGCTCCAGTGTCTGAGAAGTACTTAATATTAAAATTGGTGTTTATTGGTATCTCTGTACCCCTTTCTTCGCTTTTATTGAGCTTTGCTACTCCTGACGCATCGGATTGTACTGCCTGCAGCATAGAGTCTTTGGTAGCTCTGTGCTCCTCTAGTGCCTTGCGGGCTATATACCAACGCCTACCTACCTTACGTGCCGGAATCTCTCCAGCACGAGCTAACTGACCTATGTAATCTTGTGTGTAGCCACTTATCTCTGCAGCCTTCTGGGTAGGTACGTAGTCAGCACCGTCGTACTTAAAGGCACCACTACGTACGTCTGCAACTTTTACTGAGTATGCCTTCTTCTCTATATTGGTGTGCTTGTGGTCCTCCTTAGTATTCTCGTCATCAGTTTTGTGCTCGTGCTCATGTGTATGTACTAGTGCATCCACATCCATGTCTGGGACATATTTTTTAAGACTTAGAGGATCTATAAACCATTGATCCGATATCATTTTGCAATCTAAACTACGAGACCTACAAAGCTGCCCAAGATAATCTTGGGAGTAACCACTTAGCTCACTAGCTCGGCTGGTAGAGATAAGCTTCTCGTTTGCAAAAACAACTTCACTCATACCGAGATAGTACACTTTTTAATGTATCTCGGCAAGGCGGGAATGGCTTAA
>CAZWKW010000007.1:3393-10875 GCA_964634115.1 uncultured Candidatus Saccharibacteria bacterium
TCATACCGAGATAGTACACTTTTTAATGTATCTCGGCAAGGCGGGAATGGCTTAATATGTGGATAACTGATAATCTGGCACTGTCTATGACTCTCCAAGCTTTTCTCTTAACATATTGGCTAATTTTGCCGGATTGGCCTTCCCACTTGTTGCCTTCATACCTTGCCCCACCAAAAAGCGCAGTGCGGTCTCTTTACCTGCCCTGTACTCATCTGCCACACTAACATGCTCTGCTATGACTGCATCTATAACATTTCTTAGCTCACCTTCGCCGCTCTTTTGCCTACGAGAATCTATTAGCTCACCAACCATAGTACTGGCGCCTTCTTTACGTGCTAATTCTTCTATAATCTCTACTACACTGTTAGACGAGATTTCACCATTATGTGCCTCTGTAACCACCTTAGCGAATGCTCTGGGTTCTATGTATTCTGTGAGTTTATGGCCCAAGCTATCTCGCAACGTGACGAGGTTATTAGTTATGTAATTAGATGCTAATTTTATCTTAATCTCGGCATCAGAGTTACCCGAGAACTCTTCTGCAAGTAGCTCAAAAAACTTACCTAGTGCACGATCTGTAACAAAAACTTCTGCATCCTCTGGTTTAATACCCAACTCATCCGTATACCTCTCTCGGAGCTCTTGGGGTAATACCGGCATTTGTGCACGCAAGATCTCCTCGGCAAACTCTGGTATCTCAGAAATTTTTAACTTTGGTAGGTCTGGGTCTGGAAAGTATCGATAATCCGCAGCCTCCTCTTTAATGCGCTGGCTAAATGTTTTTTGCTTATCCTCATCCCAACCACGAGTCTCTTGTACTATCTCTCCTCCACCTTCTAGGAACTCTGTTTGTCGCTGTATCTCGTACTCAATAGCTCGCTCCACTGAGCGGAAGGAGTTAAGATTCTTGACCTCTACCTTGGTACCAAATGTGCTTGTTTTACTTACTGATATGTTGGCTTCTACTCGCATTTCGCCCTTCTCCATATTGGCATTAGATACTCCTAATGTGCGTAATAATAGCTGCAACTCACGTGCAAATTTACCTGCAGTTACAGAGTCGTGTATCACTGGTTCTGTTACCAGCTCCATAAGCGGTATCCCACCTCTGTTAAAGTCTACTAGTGAGTGCTCTGGGCTGTCTGTGTGCGATGAGCGAGCCGTGTCCTCCTCTAGGTGTACACGAGTAATCTCTACGCCGCTAAGTTCACCACCAGAGACAAGTGGAAACTCGTACTGGCTAATCTGGTAGCCCTTGGGTAGATCAGGGTAAAAATAGTTTTTACGGTCAAATTCTGTAAAATCTGCAAGTCTAGAACCAAGCGCCAAGCCTACCATGAGCGTGTATTTGACCGCCTGCTTATTTATAACAGGTAGCGTACCTGGGTGCGCCATGCACACAGGACAGATGTTAATATTTGGCTGCTTCTCGTCTGGGTCGTTCTTAGAGTTACAGAACATCTTGGTTCTTGTTTTTAACTCAGCATGTATCTCTAGACCTATTGTTGGTTTATACTCCATAGGTTGAAACTATAAATCCTTAAGCCTAAAATAGCAAATTGCTCAGGCTGTCTTGTAAACTTTTGACTGAGGAATCATCTAGTACAGAAACTACAAATACATTACTTCCAAGATTTTTTGCTTCCGATATCAATTCCTCTAACTTACTAGGCGAAACTAAATCAGATTTGGTTAATATTATAACTTCTTGCTTCTCTAAAAGTCCCTTATCGTACGCTCCAAGCTCGGCTCGGACATCCGAGTAGGACTTTTTAACACTTTCTCGCTCAACCGAGATACAATGTAGCAGTGTGTTTGTGCGCATTATATGGCGTAAGAACTTATCTCCCAAGCCTTTGCCCTCTGAGGCTCCCTCTATTAAACCCGGAATATCCGCCAATACGTAACCTCCACGCATGACACCCAGGTTAGGATTAAGGGTTGTAAATTCATAATTACCAGTCTTAACATTAGCTCGGGTAAGCGAGTTAAGTAGTGATGACTTACCTGCATTCGGAAACCCGACTAACCCGAGATCGGCTATAAGTTTGAGTTCTACACTAAGCTCACTACAAATTCCAGCCTTGCCATCTGTTTGCTCTTGAGGTGTAACGTTACGAGACCCTTTAAAGTGCTCATTGCCATAACCTCCACTACCACCTGTGAGTATTTTAATTTGCTCATTTTCTATGGTAAGTTCTACCTGCTTGCCAGTACTCTCAATAGTTACTATAGATCCCAGTGGCAAGTCTATGATTTTGTCTTTTCCATTTTTGCCATGTAGGCTACTCTCACCTCCACTACCTCCGTCTTGTGCAATAAATTTGTTGTTGCCTCTGTAGCGAGACAAGAGTGCCATATCTCGTACTCCTTTTACATAAACATTACCGCCCCTACCACCATTGCCACCAGAAGGACCTCCCTTGGGGCGTCCACGCGAAGTGCTAAAGCGTACAACACCATCACCACCTTTACCAGAGCATGCATACAATATTATTTCGTCAATAAATTTCATTCGTGCATAGTACCATTTGGGAGAAGTTTATGCCACAAATTGTATTTGGTACCATAATTTTGTCACCTGTGAGCAAAATTAGTAATCTTTTTTGTACTTTAGTGTACTAAAGTACTTGTTTTTAATGGTTTTGTGTCATTTTCTTGAACATCATACCGTAACCACCCTCTCCATTTAACATCTGTTTGCGTACCTTGGCCACTGTAGCAGAGCTGACACCAGTAAGCTTCTCTACCTTGCCCCATTTTAGCTTGGCATAAAGCATGCGAGCAACCTTCCACCTATTGGCTACCTCATTAATCTCTTGCTCTGTGAGTAAATCGCGCATAAAAGCTCGCGATTCCCCCATATTACTTAAATTTAGTACAGCAGCGCAGAGCTCGTCTGTGTCTTCACTTACCCAATTTGGTCTGCCTGCTCTCATACTTTGTACTTTAGCACACTAAAGTATAGATACAAATTAATCCTGTGGATAGCAAACTCAGTAGTCGAAGTACTAAGTTTAGTTGGTTTTGGAGGCTAGTGAGCTTGCAATTGATACTGCCAGTGATCCAATTAGTGCCGGCAAGAATCCACTAACGGAAAATCCATCTACAAAAGTAGCAATAATCCAAAAAATCGCCGCATTAACCAAAAAAGATGAGAGTCCAAATGTAAGTAAGTGGATAGGAAGAGTGAGAAGAGTAAGAAGGGGCTTGATGGTAATATTGGCAAGACCAAGTAAAATTGCAACAACAAGTGCGAAATAGAAATTCTCTACCTCAATACCTGGTACCCAAGCAGAGACAGCAAGTAGTGTGAGGATAACAAGTGCTAAACGTATAATCATATTATTCGTATTCTATAGTGCCTGGAGGCTTTTGTGTGATGTCGTATACTACCCTATTTACTCCACGCACCTCATTAATAATTCTGCTAGAAATTTTTGCTAATAAATCTTTTGGCATTTTGTGCCAGTCGGCTGTCATGGCATCTACAGAGTCTACCGCCCGAAGGCTTATCATATTTTCGTAAGTACGTGCGTCACCCATAACACCTACACACTTAACAGGTAAGAGTGCTGCGAACGCTTGCCAAATTCTCTTATACTCTCCTGCCTCTTTAAGCTCATGCATGTATATGGCATCAGCCTCCTGCAGTACTTTAACCCTCTTACTTGTAACATTGCCTAAAATTCTGATAGCGAGACCCGGCCCCGGGAATGGGTGTCTGTCTAATAGCTCCTTAGGAAGACCGAGGGAACGGCCTAGTTTACGTACTTCGTCTTTATATAGGTCGCGGATAGGCTCTACTACCTTTAGATTCATCTTTTCTGGGAGTATAACGTTATGATGACTCTTGATTTTAGCGGCATTTTTACTGGGTTCTGCGGATTCTATACGATCTGGATAGATTGTACCCTGTGCCAAATAGACTATATTATAGCGGTTGAGATGCTTCTTAACATATGTATCAAACTCTTTAATAAATGTATGACCTATTATCTTACGCTTTTGCTCGGGATTTTTAATATCCTTAAGCCTTTTGAGGAAAATAGTGCTAGAATTATGCACTTTAAGCCAATCCAGACCTATCTTTTGTAACTCCTCCTTAACCTCTTTTGCCTCATTTTTACGTAGTAGTCCAGTGTCTATTAGTACAGCGTGCGTGCGCTCTCCTATTGCCCTTCTAAGTAGTGTGGCTGTAACCAATGAGTCCACCCCTCCAGAGAGTCCTACTAACACATGTTCATCTTTTCCTATTTGCTCTCTTAAATCGCTTATTATTGTATCTCGGAGAGCCGATATCTGCCAATTCTTGGGTGATTTGCATATATTAAAGATGAAGTTAGATATAATTTGCTTGCCATGTATTGTGTGTGTTACCTCTGGATGAAATTGTACTCCATAGAGGCTTTGCTTAATGTTCTCTATGGCTGCATACTTGCAGCCTGTGGTGCTTCCGATAGGGTTAAAACCCTTTGGTAACTTAGTTGCTTGGTCTCCGTGTGAGAACCATACAGTCTCTTTGCTTTTACACCCCTTAAAAAGCTTGCTGCCTCTCTTTGTAACTACCTGCTCCTTGCCATATTCGTGTGTATCTCCCTTAGATATCACTCCGCCGAGTTCGTGTACCATAAGCTGTTGCCCATAGCATATACCAAGAACTGGAACACCGAGCTTAAAGATTTGCCTTTTAGCCTTCGGGGCTCCTCTCTCATTAACAGAGCTTGGGCCTCCTGAGAGGATTATGCCTGTTGGATTCAACTTTTTAATCTGAGCAATACTTGCACTATGTGGGAGTATCTCTGAGTGCACTCCAAGATCGCGCACCCTGCGCGCTATAAGGTGTGCAAATTGACTTCCGAAATTTAATACTACTATCATGGATCTCACTATACATTACGAAGCTGGAGTAACAAGCTTCTGGTGTTCTGGGCTATTGATAAGTCCGCACTTTTTATACTTCTTGCCGCTACCACACGGACAGGAATCATTGCGACCAATTTGGCTTACGTTACGTATTGGCTCTGCGTTACCTGCGCTCTCGCTACCAATTTTTTGTGCACCTTTGGCTATCTCGTTCATCTGTGTTGGTTGATTATGAGTTTCTACCCCCTCCCTCCTCTGTGCTCCTGCAAACATCTGTGCTTGCATGCGAGGTATTAGCTTAGCGATATTTTCTGCATAAGAGAGCTCTAGCTCTTTAAACATTTGTAATCCTTCCTTCTTGTACTCTATGAGTGGATCACGCTGCCCATATGCGCGAAGCCTCACACTAGAGCGCATGTAATCCATGGCCTCTAGATGCTCTACCCAGAGCATGTCTAGCGTTTGCAATAGCATACGACGAGCAGCTGCGTAAAACTGCTCATCACCGAGCTCGCTCTTCTTTTGCTTTATTTGCTCTTGTGTCTCGTCATCATCTGCGAAAAGAGTGGTGAGCTCAGTATCTATCTCGGCATTCTCCCCCACTAGGAGTTGGCGCCTACGTGCGTATATGCTCTTGCGCTGACGATGTAGTACGTCATCGTATGAGAGCACTTGCTTGCGAGCATCAAAGTGGAACCCCTCAATCTTCGTCTGAGCACTCTCTAAGGCGCGCGTTATCATCTTGTTCTCTATTGGCTCGTCCTCTGCTATGCCGAAGCGGCCCATGAGGCTCTTAATAGTATCCGAGGCAAACACTCGCATAAGTGTATCTTCTAGAGAGACGAAGAATTGCGTCTCACCAGGGTCCCCTTGGCGTCCTGAGCGACCGCGGAGCTGGTTGTCTATGCGGCGTGCCTCATGACGCTCTGTACCAAGCACAAAGAGCCCTCCTAGACTCTTGACCTCCTCGTACTCTTGCTTAGTAGAGTTGGTGCCTCCAAGCTTAATGTCTACTCCACGACCTGCCATGTTAGTGGCCACTGTTACTGCTCCTTTTTTACCTGCATCTGCAATAATCTCGCCCTCACGCTCGTGATTCTTGGCATTGAGGGTCTCGTGCCTTATACCCTCTCGTTTAAGATATGCGTCTAGGAGCTCGTTCTTCTCTACTGAGGCAGTGCCGATGAGCACTGGTTGACCTTTGCTCTGCAACTCCTTAACCTTGCGAGCTATGGCCGTTAGTTTGCCCTTCTCTGTTTGGAATATTAGGTCTTCCCTGTCTATTCTGGCTATAGGCTTATTGGTAGGAATCTCTACAGTATTGAGCCCATAAACCTTAAAAAACTCCTCTGAACTAGTAACAGCCGTACCCGTCATGCCTGAGAGCTTCTCGTAGAGTCTAAAGTAATTTTGGTATGTAACAGATGCAAATGTGCGAGACTCCTTTTGTATCTCTACACCCTCCTTGGCCTCCATGGCTTGATGGAGACCCTCGCTCCAGCGTCTACCAGGTTGTTTGCGTCCTGTAAATTCGTCTACAATTATTACTTCGCCATTCTCGACAACATATTCTTTATCTTTCTCAAAAAGTGCCTTGGCGCGTACGGCAGTCTCTAGGTGGTGTACAGACTTAATGCCCTTGTCTGTATAGATATTCTCTACACCAAGCGCCTCCTCTGCCTTACTTATGCCAGCATTGGTAAGTTGTATGGCGCGCTGCTTCTCGTCCACCGTGTAATCTGTATCTCTCTCTAGCGTGCGAGCAATGCCTGCAAACTTGGTGTAGAGATCCTCTGCCTCGGCTGTAGCAGCTGATATGATGAGTGGTGTGCGCGCCTCGTCTATGAGTATGGAGTCTACCTCATCGACTATGGCAAAGTGGTGACCGCGCTGACGTAGCTCTTCTTTACTATATGATAGGTTGTCTCGTAAGTAGTCAAAGCCAAACTCGCTGTTGGTACCGTAGGTAATATCGGCCTCGTAGGCCTCACGGCGAGTACACGGCTCTAGTAGCTCATCTTCTATTTTATAACCCCCCTCCTCGTCTCGCTCTTTATCTATCTGACTCCCCTGCTCTGTCTCCTTGTATATAAATGATGACTCATGATTGATAACGCCCACACTGAGCCCTAGAAATGCGTAAATTTGCCCCATCCAAGCGGCGTCTCTTTTAGACAGGTAGTCATTAACAGTAACAACGTGTACGCCCTTGCCTGTGAGGGCATTTAGATACACAGGTAAGGTGGCGACTAGCGTCTTACCCTCTCCTGTGCGCATCTCGGTAATGTCGCCGTTGTTGAGCACTGCTCCACCTAAGAGCTGTGTGTCGTAGTGTCTTTGCTCTAGAGTGCGCACAGCTGCCTCTCGCACAACGGCAAATGCCTCTGCGGTTATGTCTGCTAGTGTCTCGTCCTTCTCTAGTCGTTTTTTAAATTCATCTGTTTTTGCTCTTAGTTGCTCATCGCTGAGCTCTTGTATCTCCCCCTCTAGAGCATTGGCGCGGCTTACTATAGGCTCGGCAAGCTTGAGTGCTTTGCGGTTCTCGTCTCCAAATAACTTTTTTAATTTGTCTAGCATGTGGCTAGTATCTTATCTTAAAACTGTGTATTTAGCCAC
>CAZWKW010000007.1:10975-13213 GCA_964634115.1 uncultured Candidatus Saccharibacteria bacterium
AAATCACGCACTATGTGGAGGACGGGTGCGAGCTCCAAAACGAAAATCTATGTGAGTGCCGCCGCCCTCCACGCAATGCGTGATTAAGTTTAGTGTAACAATGTAAAATAAATACGCAAGCCCACACAAAAAAATCCCGCCGGAGGCAGGATTTTTTCGAGATTTTCGTTCTATTTGAAAAGTCACACAACATGACTCACGCTAGGTACTATAGCAGAATTTATATAAAAATCAACCTGTACACGTACTATTTTTATTGTGTAACCCGCTGTTTTAACTCATTGATTATCTTCTCCGCCTCTTGCTCTTTGCCACTACGAGCCAGTGCCTGTGCGTAGAGAGACGCAGCCTGCGCAAATGTTTTATCTAATTCGTAAGCCTCTTTAAAGTATGCCAGTGCCTCCTCTTGCTTGTTTGATTGCAAAGCGTTAACTCCCTGCTTAAAGATAATAACTTGCTTGGTGGGGCTAAGCTTGCGAGCTAACTCTAGCTCTGCTCTCTCTTGCTCAAACATACCTGCAGACATATAGATATTAGATAGAAAGAGAGGGAAGCGAGCATCCTCTGGTGCAGACTTCTTCTGCTCTTGCATGGCCTTTGTAGCAGCGAGCCAGTACTGTTGTTTTACTTCGACAGGGAAATTCTTTGAGCCGAGTAATGAGCTGGTATTGTTAGTTAGTTGCTCACGAATCTCTTGATTACCAAAAGAGTTGTATGCCTGAGCCTCCTCAAACTTTAGCAATGCGGCTTGCGCTCTGGCTGTACCATCCTCTATCCTGTCTTTACTTACAAGGGCTCTAGCGTAAGCCAAGTCTGTGAGAGCTCCTAGTAAAGTTTTGTTTGCACGATATGCATCTGCATTTACAAACCACAGAAACCCGCCAACAAGTACAACTGAAGCTGCCACAGCTACAAACTTAGTAGTTGGAGTACTAAGTACAAAGTTTTGGGTTGTTTGTGCTTGTTCTTTATCCTCTTGCGACATAGCATACACCCAAGCTACAATAGAGAAGAATAAAATATAGCTAACTATATTGTCAAATACAGTAAGACTATGAAAGCTGTACGCCCCGAGCAAACCAACCATGAGCCACTTTTGTGCTGGATTGCCGAAACCATGCGGCATTTTATACAGTGTCCACAATAGCGCTAGAAAGATGGATATATAAGCAAGAAATCCTAAAATACCCGCAGCAATGAGCCAGTCAAACACTATATTGTGCGTACGGTCGAACCATTGCTCTTGCGCGTACATACGTGGGTCGTAATACTTGTTAAATACATAATTAAAATTCTCTTGCCCCCAACCTAAGAGTGGGCGCTCTTTAACACCCTCCCACGCCGTGCCCCACACATATGTGCGTGCCATTACCGTACCCTCGGTAAGTGAGATGTGTGCAAAGCGACTTAGTACTGGACTATTCTCTACAAATGCTGTATTGCGCATGGATACAAAACCAGCCACCACAATCAATACAACTAGTACAACGCTTGCAGCAAACTTTTTGAGCTGCCAATTCTCCCTCTCTGTGAGTGCAATGCCAGCTGCAGCAAGTAACATGCCACCTATGAGACCTAGCGTGGCACCGCGAGTAGCAGTGAGATAAAGTACAATAAGCTCAAGAAAAATTATGCTACCATAAATGAAGCGCTCACCAGATGATGCACTGCGTCTAAGTGCCAGAATTGCCGCCACGAAAATATGAAAGAGAACGTACACAGCAAGATAAATGGGATTACCGAGAGTTGACGCTAGCCTACTAGAATCTGTAGTGAAGTATTCTGTAAGAGCATGCAAAGAGACTATTATAGAAACAGCTAGGGTTACACGCCAAAACCACACACAAAGCTTCTCTGTATTTAATATAGTGCCCCACACGACAGTGTATGCCAACAAGTGTAGGAGTGTAACTAGCCCCTCCATACGCTCATAATTGCTCCAGAAGCTCTTGTATGGATTCTCACCAAATAAGTCTGCCAGCGCCACTATACCAACAAAAGCCAGCAGTGACACAAGCAAGGGTGTAATCTTTGGTCTATACTCCGAGTTTAACAGAGCTAAAAGTGCCCAAGACACGAATATAATTTCTACAATGGCACGAAATGCAAAGTTCTTGCCCACTATATATGGAAAGAACATGGTGTCCGACACGATAAGCACGAGAAATGGGATTGCAAATAGGCCTGTGATGATTATTGCGCGCAGAGTTTTCTCTAATGTCATTGTAGGGTACTATA
>CAZWKW010000008.1:0-13152 GCA_964634115.1 uncultured Candidatus Saccharibacteria bacterium
GTGTGATAGGGTTATACAAGCAGGTATTTACAGAAGCCAAGTTTATTTAATTTTTTTTGTAGCGGGGACATGAATTGCACATGTGCCTAGAGGTTATGAGCCTCTCGAGGTACTACTCCTCCACCCCGCTGTCGTCTACATTAGCATAAAAATTGAAATTGCGCGAATAAACTGGTATCTTATAACGACTGTCGAGGTAGCTCAGTTGGTTAGAGCGAGCGTCTCATACGCGCTAGGTCGTGAGTTCAAATCTCACCCTCGACACAAGAAAGGAATACACACATGGTTAGTGATATCACCTGTCACGTTATATAATGCAGGCATGGCTCCGATGTATCGCGATGTAAATAGAGACTTCTTTAAAAAGTGGACTCCTGGAATGGCCTATGTACTTGGCTTTTTTGCAGCAGACGGTTATATGTGGGTTACGAAGCGTGGTGGTAAATTTTTTGGTTTTCAGATTAATGATAAGAAATTACTATACTCAATACGAGATACTCTTGAGTCTGATCATAAAATCGCAATACGAAAGTGCAGAAATCCGAAGTGGAGTGAGACATATCGTTTGCAGATTGGTTCCAATATGATGTTTGAAGATTTACTAAAATTAGGTATGACGACAATAAAGACGAAGTCAATTGAGTTTCCTAAGATTCCACAAAAGTATTTTGGTGATTTTGTCCGTGGCTATTTTGATGGTGATGGCAATGTATGGGTTGGTGAAATACATAAAGAGAGAAAAACAACACACATTAGCATTCAGTCCGTGTTTACTTGTAGTATCAAACATTTTCTGATTACTTTGAAAGAAGAGCTTGCGAAATATAATTTGAAGGGTGGGTCACTTGTGACAAGAGGCGGGCGTCATTTTAATTTGCAATATAGTATAAACGACTCTATAATGCTGTATCATTTGATGTACGATCAGTGCACCAGTGATTTATTTCTTGAGCGGAAAAAGAAGAAGTTTGAGAAGTATATAAAACAAACGGGGTCGTAGCTCAGCTGGTAGAGCGCTCGCTTGTCACGCGAGAGGTCGCGGGTTCAAGTCCCGTCGATCCCGCAAACGAAAAAGTCTCGTCGAGCAAGCGCTCGGCGAGGCTATTTTCGTTCGGGAACACGGGATCTTGAAAAGAGGTGTCGCACGAAGTCCGCAGAGCGAAGCGTAGCGGGCGACACCGGCGGGGTAGCGTAACTTAGTATATGAGCCTTTTTAACTGTTACCACATATCTGAGTATCTGAGAATATGCTACAATCCCACATAATGGATAGAGGAGAGAAAACAAACCAAGGTCGCTACTTATTTCTCTTTGATTTTGATGGGACTCTAGCAGATACATTTTCACCAAGTCCAAATAATATTGGAGTAAATGAGGCTTACGAAGGTGCTATTACAGAAATCTTTGGAGGGAGAGGGTTAGACGTATATAGAGAAATCGGTGGATTAAAAAATAATGCACCGAGTGAATTAATTGGACGAATGTTAAAGCAAGACAAATCTCTTATAACTTGCGCAAAGTCCAAACTCCTATCAGGAAAGCATGGGAGCTTAGATTGGAATGAAGAGAATCCGAGCCAAACAATTACAGAATTTTTGATACAGGAAAAGCTTAAGATTTCATTACGAGAGATTGGTCCAAGTTGGCCAGAGCCATTTAATGGTGTTGTGCCAATGTTGAAGTATATAGAAGAGTTAAATAATGATGGAATAGATATTGATATTGGAATAGTAACTTCGGGGCATACAAAATTTGTAGAAAAAGTTCTCCAAGCTTGGGGTGTGAAAGGTCCTAATATATGTATTACAGATGATGACTTGCGTTATAAATATCCGTTGCAGCCAAAACCAGAAGACGAAAGGCTTATAAAACCAAGTCAGACCCTCTTTTCTATAGCAAGAGCCAAATGGTTACGTCAACATGATATAGAACCAGTAAATACTAATTTTGACTTCGCACTCGGGTTACGGGAATATGTTGTATATTTTGGAGATGATTCCGTTAAAGACGGTGAGTTCGCGTTAAATAGCAAGTTGCTATTTGGTCTTTTTGATAAAGATGGTAAATCCAAAAAAGAAGAACAAGGTAGGACTACTTTTACATTTTCAGACTGGGGTAAATTAAGCAAAAAATTACTTTCTAAAAAAACTATAAAGGCAATGCGAGAAGGCAAAAAAATGCAAGAAGTATTTGCTCTAATACTGAAAGAGTCAGAGCAACCCCAAGATAGTGGAATGCAAATTAAAATGAGGTAAGCATGGAAAAAGATAATAAAAACAACTGGTATGTTATTACAGGTACACTCTCTTCTGGTAAGACAACTGTTATTAATAGGTTAAAAGAGCAAGGGTATCGGACTATTCCTGAACTTGCTCGTGTTTATATTGATGCGGAGCTTGCAAAAGGAAGAACAATTGAAGATACAAGAAAGAATAAGTTGCACTTCCAACACAAGATTTTACAAATGAAAGTGGATATGGAAAAAACACTCCCAAAAGATGAGGTTATATTTTTTGATAGAGGGGTACATGACAGCATCGCTTATTACAAGCTCAGCGGTTTAGAAGATGATGGTTTGCTAAACTCCTCCGTTGCGGATAGTGATTACGCAAAGGTATTTCTGCTGGACATGGTAGAGTATAAAAAGGATTATGCACGAGTAGAAACAGATGAAGAGAGACGTAAAATACAACATCTACTAATAGAGGCATATGCAGAGTCTGGACTTGAAGTGATTAATGTACCAGTGATGGAAACAAAAGAGGAGCGTGCGAAGTTTATTCTAAGTTGTATTGGTAAATAACGTTCCTTGTGTATAATGCTCCTTATGCGCATGTACCGATTTTACAAACTGGTATCTGATTTGGAGGAACACTGTTTTTATATTGAGACAGAGAGCGAGCTATCCGACATTGAGCTAACTAAAGTGCGTGAGGTGTTAGCCGACGGCTTTGATGTCGGTGGCATGAGAGACCACAGCGTATTTAATGAGAACCACAACGTAGTTGAGATTGGTCCACGGCTTAACTTTGCCACAGCATTCTCTACTAATGCCGTAGCAATATTTAACTCTATCGGGCTTGCTACCATTACACGTGTAGAGCGTAGCACTCGCCAAATACTCCCCGACAGCACAGACACAGATGAGTACATAAAAGAGTACTCAGACAAAATGACACAAATGCAGTACGAGGAGCCACTTAAGAGCTTTGCTATTAATGTTAAGCCAGAAGGAGTACACGATGTGCGTATACTAGAGGATGGCAAGAAGGCCTTGGAGCAAATAAATGAAGAGCTTGGCTTAGGCATGGACGACTGGGATATTAATTTTTATTATAAACTGTTTAAAGAGGGCATAGGGCGTAACCCAACGAATGTTGAGTGCTTTCAGCTTGGGCAGGCCAATAGTGAGCACTCTCGCCACTGGTTCTTTAGGGGTAAATTGGTAATAGATGGGGATGCCATAGATGAGACGCTTTTTGACGTGGTGCAAAAGCCACACAAGATGAATCCGGCAAACTCTGTAATAGCATTCTCTGATAACTCTAGTGCTATTGAGGGTGGGCGTGTGCGTACTTTAATACCCAAGCAAAGTGGCAAAATTTCTAATTTTAAAGAGGAGCGTATTGTACTAGATTCTACTCTTACCGCAGAGACGCACAACTTTCCAACTGGTGTGGCTCCTCGCCCTGGAGCCGAGACTGGTAGTGGTGGCCGTATACGCGATAATCAGGGCACAGGCCAGGGCGCGCATGTGGTGGCAGGTACCGCAGGGTACTGTGTAGGTAATTTGCAAATTCCAGGTTACGAGTTGCCTTGGGAGGATAAAACTGCAGAGTATCCCAGTAACTTAGCCTCACCACTCAAGATAGAGATAGATGCGAGTAACGGTGCCTCAGACTATGGTAACAAATTTGGTGAGCCCCTTATACAGGGCTTTACACGCTCATTTGGCCTGACTCTACCCGGTAGAGTACGCCGAGAGTGGCTTAAGCCCATAATGTTTGCAGCTGGTGTGGGGCACATAGACCATCGTCACATTACAAAGGGAGCTCCAGAAAAGGGCATGTTAATAGTAGCAATAGGTGGCCCAATGTACCGCATAGGTGTGGGCGGAGGGGCAGCCTCTAGCGTAATCTCAGGAGAGAATAAAGAGGAGTTAGACTTTAACGCGGTACAACGTGGTGATGCAGAGATGGAGCAGAAGATGAATCGCGTGGTACGCGCATGTATAGAGATGGGCGTTAACAACCCAATAATTAGCATCCATGATCAGGGGGCAGGAGGACCATGTAATGTGCTCACAGAGATTACCGAGCCCGCAGGTGGTCGTATAGAGATTCGTAAGATAAACGTAGGCGACAAAACAATGTCTGTTTTAGAAATTTGGAGTGCAGAGGCGCAAGAGCGTAATGCACTTTTAATAGAGGAGAGCAGGTTAGAAGAATTTAAAAATATTTGTAAACGTGAGCGCTCACTTTATGAAGTGTTGGGCAAGATTACTGGTGATGGTCGTATAGTGTTGCACGATAGTTTAGACAACACAGAGCCAGTAAACTTAGAGTTGGAGAAAATTTTAGGCAAGATGCCACAAAAGACATTTACAGACACTACTGTAAAGCAAGAGCTAGAGCCACTAAATATACCCGACAACATGTCTGTACGAGACGCACTTAAGAGGGTGCTTAAGGTGCTTGCTGTAGGCTCTAAGAGATTTTTGGTAACAAAGGTAGACAGAAGCGTAACTGGTCTTATTGCCCGCCAACAATGCGTGGGTCCGATGCAGTTACCACTTGCAGATGTATCTGTAACAGCAAGGAGCTTAGAGAAGAGTACGAGCGGTACAGCGATAGCAATAGGAGAGCAGCCTATTAAGATGTTAGTAAACTCAGAGGCTGGTGCGCGTATGTCGGTGGGTGAGGCAATCACCAACATAATGTGGGCTAAAATTTCAAAACTTGAGAATATTAAGTGTGAGGCTAACTGGATGTGGGCCGCCAAGCTCGCAGGAGAGGCGGCAAGCCTTTACAAAGCGGCAAAGGCAATGAGTAACATGATGCTCACTCTTGGCATTGCTATTGACGGGGGCAAGGATAGTCTCTCTATGGCTGCCAAGGTTGGCTCTGATGTAGTAAAGTCTCCTGGAGAGCTCACCATAAGTGCCTATGCTGATATGCCAGATATCAGCAAATCTGTTACGCCAAGTATTGCAAATGCAGGAGACAGCATGCTCTACTTTATAGATATAGCGGCAGGTAAGCAGCGCTTGGGTGGCTCTGCACTGGCCCAGACACTCTCTCAGATCGGTGATGAATCACCAGATGTTGATGACGTAGAACTGCTTAAAAAAGTCTTTAAGACAGTGCAGACTCTGGTAGAGGAGGGGATTATTACAGCGGGGCACGATCGCTCTGATGGAGGGCTCATTACTAGTGTACTAGAGATGGCCTTTGCTGGTAATTGTGGTTTTGAGATTACAGCTGAGGCAAGTGATCCTCTTGCCTTTTGGTTTAATGAGGAGCTTGGTGTGGTTGTAGAAGTGCCAAGCAAGGAGAATAAGGCATTTACGGAGGCCATAGAGTACATAGGGTTAGACGATATTACATTGCGCTTAGGAGCCACAACTAGAGAGAAAAGAGTAATAATACATAAAAATGGTACCACTTTAATAGACGAGGATATGCAGAAGTTGCGTGCAATGTGGGAGGAGACAAGTCATCAATTAAATAAGCTCCAAACTAATGCAAAGTGTGCAGCCGCGGAAAAGCAAAATATATATGCACAGAGGAATCCAGAGTATGTATTTAAAAATAGTAACGCTTCGCAAATTGATAGTCATGTAGGAGCGCGTATTCCGGCGCTTGTGAGCGCTGGACGCATTGCTAAGCGCCTGCGCAAGACACTCCAAAACTACATTCCGATACGCTTACCAAAACACAAAGTAGCAATAATCAGAGAGGAGGGGAGTAATGGAGATAGAGAAATGTCAGCAGCATTTTACGCAGCTGGCTTTGACGTGTGGGACGTAACCATGAGTGATCTCCTAGCAGGACACACTAGTTTAAAAGATTTTAGAGGAGTCGCATTTGTTGGTGGGTTCTCTTATGCAGATACCTTGGGTAGCGCCAAGGGGTGGGCAAGTACGATACGTTTTAATGACAGCCTTAAAAAAGAATTTGATAATTTCTATAACAGGTCCGATACGTTCTCTCTTGGCATATGTAATGGCTGTCAGCTTATGGCGCTCTTAGGGTGGGTGCCTAAGATCGATCTACCAAATGAGGAGCAACCAAGATTTGTGCAAAATGCCTCGGGTCGCTTTGAGTCACGTTGGATATCCTTAAGGGTAAACAAGAGTCCGTCAATAATGCTAGCTAGTTTAGAGGGCTCCGTGCTTGGGTGCCACGTAGCACATGGAGAAGGACGCTTGCGAGTTGGCAACGATAGTGTGATGAGAGAGTTGAGTGAGAAGAACTTGGTACCAGTGTCGTACGTAGATGATAATGGTGAGGCTACAGAGAGATATCCTTTTAACCCCAATGGTTCCACATTTGGTATTGCTGGTT
The DNA here is from genome assembly GCA_964634115.1 of uncultured Candidatus Saccharibacteria bacterium. Classification (GTDB taxonomy): domain Bacteria; phylum Patescibacteriota; class Minisyncoccia; order Phycocordibacterales; family UBA2100; genus S143-145. The sequence goes on from CAZWKW010000008.1 coordinate 6,567, forward strand.
TGGTAAGCGAGAATGGGCGCCACCTGGCGATGATGCCGCACCCAGAGCGAGCATTTCTTAAATGGCAGTGGCACTATATGAGTGAGGAGAACAACAAGGAGTGGAAGGAAAGTCCTTGGTTGCAAATGTTTATCAACACCCACAATTGGTGCAATAATCATTAAGTGTTACAATAAGCATGTTATTAGATTAATGTGTTCATTATGTTAGAAACACAAGAACAAGCTGCACCAGCAAAGCGTCTGGACAGCTTAGCGCAAAATGTCGCTGTTTTATTAGTTTTCTTGTTACCGATACTCTTCTTACCAAGCTCTTGGTTCCCATTTGCTTATGGCAAGGTGGTATTGCTTGCATTGGCATCGTTGGTGCCGTTGGTAATTTGGGGTGTAGCAAGATTTAGAGAAGGAGTATTTATATACCCAAGTAGTTATGTGCTTTGGTTTGCTCTTCTTTTACCAGTTGTTTACTTGGTCTCGGCACTCTTATCTGGCAATGTGGCCAATTCTATAGTAGGCTCAGGATTCGAAAGTAATACATTCATATTTGTACTACTTCTTGTTGCAATCTTCGCTGTATCGTCTGTTGTATTTACTAGCGTTTCTTCTGTTGTAAAGATGCTCTTGGCACTCGGTACATCCTTTACCGTGCTAGCATTTGTACAGATAGTTCGCTTACTGTTCGGAGCAGAAAATATACTTCCAAGTGTATTTTCTTCAGATGTTACGGCTACATTAATAGGTAGTTGGAATGACCTTGCGGTTTTCTCAGGATTCATCGTAATAGTAGCTATAGTGGCCTTGGTGTACGCACCACGTACTCGTTTTATACGTGTACTCACTTATACCAATCTGGCTATGGCGCTCTTCTTGCTCGTAGTTGTCAACTTGCAAGTTGTGTGGGTAATACTTGCACTATTGTCTGCAGTACTCTTTATGTACTTTGTGTCAGCCAAGAGGGCAGGAGCTGGAGATTATACAGAAGGTCAGAGTAAAGGTGATTTGGTTAAAATGGTTGCACCTGCAGTTGTATTTATTATCAGTATAATATTTGTATTTGCTGGGGGTTCACTTGGCCCCAAAGTCTCTGGGCTAATGAATGTACAGTATGTAGACGTCCGACCTTCGTGGGAGGGTACTATAGAGGTTGCCAAAGGCACATACTCAGACAGTGCCTTATTAGGCACTGGGCCAAACACATTTAGCAACGCTTGGATGATGCATAAACCCACTGGAGTTAATAATACTAACTTCTGGAATATTGATTTTCGCTCTGGTATAGGACTTATACCTACAGCCTTTATTACAGTCGGCCTTGTGGGAGGGTTAATATGGCTCTTGTTTGCAGCCAGTGTTATGTACACTGCCTTTAAAATGCTTTGGGCGAGGATGCCAAACGATATGACACGTTTTATTGTCTTTGCCACAGTAGGAGGTGCATTATATTTGTTAATCTTACTCATGTTCTATGTGCCACAGACAGTAATGCTGGCATTCACATTCTTAATCATAGGTCTCTTATTGGCAGTAGCTCGTAATGTTAATGCTGTACGTACTCGTAGAGTGTCTACAAGTGACAGTCAGGCAACCAGTTTTGCCATAATGCTCACATTTACAACAGTAGCTGTTACAGCATTATTTATCGCAACAGTAATAACTCAGAGAATTGTTACTGCATCTGTGTTAGGGAGTAGTGCTAACGCTGCTCAAAATGAGAATCTAGAGAGAGCACAAATACTCGCAGAGCGTGCGCGCTCACTTAGTGCAGGTGGATTTTTTGGTAAAGATGATCGAGCCTATTCCGTACTTGCTCAGTTGGGTATACTTAATTTAAGAAAAGTATTACAAGAAGATCAAAAATCAGAGGGCTATAAAGAGAACTTACAAACTGCAATTGAGGGTGTGATTTTACCGGCCCGTGCTGCCATAGATGCTGACCCTAACAATTACTCGAACCACCTATTCTTGGGTAATATATACGAGCAACTTGTTGGACTTGGTATAGACGGAGCATATGACGCAGCGATTGCATCATATAGCAGAGCTCGCACACTTAATCCTACCAATCCATCTTTGCCGCTTATGATGGCACGAGCAGCCTTCGCTACAGATAAACTAGATGTTGCAGAGGCCTATGCTATGGAGGCACTTGGGCTTAAGCGTAATTATACAGATGCATACTTCTTGCTATCACAAATTGCCATTAAGGGTGAGAATGTAGAGCAAGCAATAGCTACCACAGAGTCGGCAGCAATTCTAGCACCTAACAATCCAGGGATCCTATTCCAACTAGGTGTACTGCTCTATAGTACAGAGGAATACCAAAAAGCCGCACAAATATTTGCACGTGCAGTAACCCTTAATCCAAGTTATGCGAATGCACTGTATTACCTAGGACTCTCTAGTGCTCAGCTTGGTGATACGGAAACTGCACTAAAGGCATTTGAACGTGTATCAGAGCTCAATCCAGAAAACGAGGATATAAAGAAGATTATTGAGTCTATAAAAGCTGGGCAATTATCAGTTCCAGCACAGCCAGATGCTACCACTGCACCAGTTGTAGAAACGAGTCAGTAGCTGTATAGTATCCTTTAGTGATACAACGCATATTACAGTTGGTAAATAAAGAAGTACGCGGCTTACATGAAGCCGCGTATCTTCTTGGGTTTTTTGCGATTTTGTCCTCTGCTCTTGCTCTTGTGCGTGATAGGATTCTTGCAGGTCAATTCGGTGCAGGTGAGGTACTTGATGTATATTACACAGCTTTTCGTATTCCAGATATACTTTTCTTTACCATAGCATTGATGGTGTCTGTATTTGTACTTGTACCACACCTCACAAGACACAAAGATGTGAAAGAGTCTCACCAGCTTATAGGTAGTGTACTACTGGCATTTTCTATTACTATGGTTGTAGTAAGCATAGTACTATGGCCTCTAATACCATACATATTAGAGTGGAAGTTCTCAAGTATTCTAGATGGTAACTATGGCGATGAGCTCGTACTTATGACTCGTATAATGCTTCTACAGCCCATTTTATTAGGAGTATCAAATATTCTATCTAGTATTACTCAAACGCAGGGTAGATACATCTTATACGCATCTGCACCAATACTGTATAATTTAGGTATTATTTTAGGTGTATTAATGCTGTACCCTCTCTTTGGTATAGTTGGTTTGGTTTACGGAGTTTTGCTCGGCGCTTTTGCTCATATGTTATTGCAGATTCCATTTGTTTGGAGTAGAGGATTTTTACGTTTAAGAGAGTTCAAGTTACAACTAATACAAACATGGCAGATTGTTAGAATTTCTTTACCACGTACGATAGGTATGTCTGCAAGCCATATTGCATTCTTTTTTCTGTACTCCATAGCCTCAGGTATCAGCTCTGGTGCTATCTCAATATTACAGCTAGCCAGCAACTTGCAGGCCGCACCACTCAATATTATAGGTTCTAGCTACTCTGTTGCGGCATTTCCTACTCTTTCTAGGCTTTATGCAGAGGGTAAAATACAAGAGTTTGTTTCTCATATTGTTATTGCTCTTCGCCACATTATCTTCTGGTCATTGCCACTTATCGCTTTGTTTATAGTATTGCGTGCACAGATCGTACGTACAGTTCTTGGTACGGGAGCATTTGATTGGGCTGATACACGTCTTACTGCCGCTGTTCTTGCGCTCTTTATTCTCTCACTTATTTTACAGGGCATCTCTCTCTTGCTCGTAAGAGGTTATTATGCAGCTGGTAAGACTATGCGACCCTTTATGATTAACGTATTTGGTGCAGTGATTATGGTAGTTAGTGCCAACTTCCTAACCACCACCATGCAAGGTAGTGAGCTTATGCGCTCGTTTTTTGAGATTATACTTCGTGTAGAAGATTTGCCAGGTACGTCCATATTGATGTTGCCATTGGCATTTGTGTTGGCAAGTACCATTAACACAATGCTTCTCATCTTCTTTTTCTCTCGCGACTTCGGTAGTATTACTGGACTCTTCTCTAAAACGGCTTTTGACGCATTCGCTTCCTCTGTTGTGCTTGGAGTGGCGACTCACTTTGCGCTTGGTATTCTTGCTCCTGTGCTGCCGACTAACACTACTCTTGGTATTTTTGCTCAAGGATTACTTGCTGGAGTAGCAGGTCTTTGTGCATGGGTGCTCACTCTTTACATTTTGCGCAGTAAAGAGCTTGCAGAGGTTTGGCGTACACTACATACTCGTTTTTGGAGAGGGAGCACCGTCTCTGACATAAATCTCACTCAATAAATCAACCATGATGAATGATATTAAAAATTTTGCGATTATTGCACACATAGACCACGGTAAGAGCACCTTAGCAGATAGGATGCTTGAGATTACTGGTACTGTACCAGAGAGGCTGATGCGCGATCAGGCCTTAGACTCTATGGACTTAGAAAGAGAACGTGGAATTACCATTAAGATGACACCTGTACGTATGGAGTATGGTGGTTATATTTTGAACCTTATTGATACGCCTGGCCACATAGACTTTGCATATGAGGTATCACGCGCGCTAAGTGCTATAGAGGGCGCTGTGCTCTTGGTAGATGCTACTCAAGGTATAGAGGCACAGACCATGTCGGTACTCGCCAGTGCTCGCGAGCAAGGGCTTGTTATAATCCCAGCTCTATCTAAGGTAGACTCACCACTTGCGCGAGTAGACGAAATACGTACCGAGCTCGCACTGATGCTTGACGTAGACGAAGAGGACATATTTTTGACATCTGGCAAGACTGGTGAAGGCGTAGAAGAATTACTTAAGCAAATAATAAAACTAGTGCCAGCACCTACCACCAACATTGATGATTTTAGGGCTCTTATCTTTGACTTTAAGTATTCTGACCATCGCGGTATTATACTTTTTGTACGTATAACAGATGGTAAGGTCAAAAAAGGAGAGAGCCTACGATTTGCCATAGCTAAAGAAAACTTTAAAGCACTGGAGGTCGGTACCTTTACACCAGAGGAATCACCAATGCATGACTTAAGCGCAGGAGAAATCGGATACATTGTAACGGGTATTAAGAAGCCGGGGATAGTGAATGTGGGTGACACCGTTACCTTAACTCGCTCCTCGGCCTTGCCACTAGCAGGATACCAAGAGCCTAGTCCTGTAATTTGGGCGAGTGTTTACCCAGAGAGTCAAGATGATTTGGCACTCTTGCGTCAGTCACTAGAGCGACTGCGACTTATGGACTCATCACTTACTTATGAGGAGGAGTCTTCCGGTACAATGGGGCGTGGATTTCGTTGTGGCTTCCTTGGCATGTTACATATGGAGATTATTACAGAGAGATTGCGCCGAGAGTTTAACCTAGAACTTATAGTAACATTACCAACAACAGCTTATGAAGTAACATATAAAGATGGCAGGGTAGAGCTTGTATACTCACCTGCCAAGTTTCCTAATGATGGTGAAGCACTACAGATTCGAGAGCCTATAGCGAATGTGCACGTTATGTTGCCGCCTGAGCATATGGGTGCGGCACTTCAGTTACTGCAAGAACACGAAGCAGATATAGAACATACAGAGACATTGCCAGACGGGCGTACAGAGCTTGTGTGCGAGATGCCGTTGCGTGAGATGATGCGTAACTTTTTTGATAAGCTTAAAAATGTGACTTCGGGCTTTGCGTCACTTTCGTACGAGATAGGCGAGATGCGAAATGCAAATGTAACAAGGTTGGATGTGCTAATAGCAGAGGAGGTTAGTCCTGCGTTTACTCGTGTAGTTTCTAAAAATCGTATACGAGAGGAGGCAAATAAAATAGTAGAGAAGCTAGACGAAGTGCTGCCCAAGCAGCAGTTTGTATTAAAAATTCAAGCAAAGGCAGAGGGTCGGATTATTGCAAGTCGTAAGAAGAGTGCAATGCGTAAAGATGTTACAGCTAAGCTATATGGTGGAGATATAACTCGTAAACGAAAACTATTAGAGAAGCAAAAAAAGGGGAAGAAAAAGGCGCTAGCACACGGCTCAGGCGGCGTACATATACCACATGAGACTTTTGTGAAGGTATTGCGCTCCAGTTAATAGTTAGTAAAAGAGGCCAGGGGCGTACAGTACAACCATACTCACAATAATGAGAACAGCAAATACACCCCAAACGTACTTCATAACTTTACGTGTATTTTTATGGAATAAAAATGACATGCGGACATTTTAACACAATGCGTTATAATTTACACATGTTAACTGTAATAGAGAGAAGAAGAATAAAAAAAGTTATTTATTCTAAGTTAACACTGGTCGTACTTATAGTATTACTGGTGCTCTTGGCACGTGGAACGTGGGGCGTATACAAAAAGGCAAAATACGCAAAAGGCAACGAGAGTATGGCTACTCAGGAGTTGCAGGTACTACGTGAGAGGGAGAGCTTCTTATTAGCAGAGCTGGGCAACTTAGAGAGTGGGCGCGGACAAGAGGGTGAGTTGCGCAAGCGTTTTGATGTTGGCAGGGAGGGGGAACACTTAATAGTGCTAGTAGACTCTCCAGCTCCAGAGCAAGAGGTTATGGAGAAGCCAGAACCACTTTGGCAAAAGATTAAAAATTTATTTTGATGGTGCGAG